>DASXWB010000556.1:0-17788 GCA_036503915.1 Lacipirellulaceae bacterium
GGCTGGTCGTGTTCGATGCCGACGCGACCATCGCCGCCGGGGCAAATTTTACGATGCCGACCGGTTCGTCGAGCATTATAGTGAATGAGGGAGCGGTGGTGAACATTGACCAGGCGAACTTTGACGCCGACGGCGCCGGCGCCGCCACAAACGTTCTCACCATTCATAGCGGTGCCGTTCTGGACTTGGATTTGGGCGCCGGCGCCGACGAATCGCTGGGCGGATTCATCCAACTCAATGGCGGCGAATTGGACGTGACCACTTCTAATACCGATTGGGTCATTTCCGGCAATGTCAACATGGGGGAAGACACGGGTACGTCGCAAATTAATGGAGAAGAAGTGAGATTCACGACGTCGGCCGTCGTGGTTGGGGAGAGCGCCACACTGGAAGTAAACGCGGCCAATGTGTGGCAATCGCAGTCGAGCCTGGCGATCGATGCCGGCGCGACGGCGCGTTTCAACGGCACGACCATTTTCAGCGGCGGTTCGGTGACGGGCAACGGCACGCTTCGAACGGCCGGCATTACAACGTTCGCTGAAACCACCACGATCAATATGCCCAGCGGCACGGTGATTCTCGATGGCGATGACGGCGTGGGCGGCAACGTGACCATCAACGCCGACACCACAATCCACGCCGGCACGATGGCCGATTTCGGCAACGACAATGTCATCGGTTTCAACACGCTGGTGGTCAACGATGTCGCCAAGCTGATTGTCAACCCGACGGTCGTCGACGCCGAGTGGACGCTTACGGAGGAGGCCCGGCTCGATATTAACGCGAGCACGACTGCCGCCGAGGGCAGCGGCATTCATGGGGCGGATTTCAACATGAACGGCATCGCGACGATCAGCGGCAACAGCGTGTGGGGCGCCCGCACGGATATTTCCGGCACCGTCAGCATCGCGGCAAATAGCAGACTCACTTTAAGCGGGGGTTCACTCGAGCCCAACCGGCTGGAGGGCGGAACCATCAACGGGCCGGGTGCCCTCGGCGCCACGAACCTGCGAGAACTGCACGGCCATGGTACGATCGCCGCCGATATCGACTTCGTCGGCGACGCTGTGCTGTTCGCCGACGACGGCACTCTGACGCTAAGCGGCGACATTCTCGATGCTCGATTCATCGGAACGGCCGATGCGGACGCGATTCTTGACGTCGCCAATCCATGGAGTACCGCTGTTATCCAGGCAATCGTCCTTAATGGCGGCGAATTGCGCGGCGCCGCGATCACCAACGACGAGCTCATCCGCGGCGCGTCGGGGGATACACTCGTTACCGCCCGCGTGATCAACAACCTGCAGATAATCGCCGATGGCGGCAATCTCGAATTCGATACCGCCGGCAACGACAACGACTGGGACGGTGCGTCGAACAACGGCCAACTCAACGCTTTCAACGGCGAGATTATCCTACATGACAACCAAAACTTCGCGTCCACCGGGACCGTATTCATCGGGCCGGGCAGTGAGGTCTCGATGGTTGGATTCGCCTTAGAATTCGAGCCCGACTCACTGATCGATATAACGGGCGGCACTTTACGCTTGTCGGCGAACCGCACAAGCCACATTGGCGGCGAAGTAGTCGTCGACGCTGGACCAGAATCGGAGCTGAGGACCAACGGAACGCCCTCGACCTTCGAATTTGAATCCACAAGCGAGGTCACACTCAATGGCAACCTGCAGCTCGACAGCGGCCTTACGCGTGTCGAGGCCGGTGCCTCGTTTAGCGGCGCGGGGCGCTTGATTAACCTTGAGGAGCGTTCACTTACTCTGGACCACCAGGCGGATGTCGGCGTCATTGTCGAGAACCGGGGCTTATTCGAAAACTCCGGCCCTGACGTCGGCCGCAACGAAGTGCAGGAGTTCGTGCAAACAGCGACAGGCGCTTTCCGCATCGAGCTGGAGGGGACCACCGCATCGAAATATGACCAGTTGCTGGTCGACTCAACAGCTCATCTCGGCGGCAGCCTGCAATTGATATTGGGCGGCGGCTATGTGCCGGTTGCCGGCGACACGCTCGACATCATTAGCGCCGCCGGCGGCGTCACCGGCACTTTTGCCAACGTGATTCAACCGGCTGGCATGCCGACTAATGTGATCTTCAGTGTCGTCTACCAGCCCACGCTTGTTCAATTGATTGCCGTGCAAGGCGATCCTGTGCCGGGCGATTACAACGCGGACGGCACGGTCGACGCCGCGGACTATGTCGTGTGGCGCAAGACCGATGGCACGCAACCAGGATACAACCTCTGGCGGGCCAATTTTGGCCGAACTACAGCGTCGGCAAGCGCCTCGTCCACGGCCAATATCGCCGTGCCGGAGGCGAATTGCTTGGTACTCGCCTTGATGGGGCTTGGCGTACTTAGCCGGCACGTTGGTTTAATAAGACGAACGTGCCAATTGGCGTAAAGATGCATGCCTCGGCAACCCCCTCCTCAACCCTCCCGCAAGGGGGAGGGAGCCGAAATGTCATCGGCAATGGATATGAACTCTCAGCGTTCCGCCCGATTGGGCCTGGGCTGCTTGACGCTTTTTGCTTTGCCCTTTGCGGCCGTGGGAATCGGGGCGACCTATTGGGCGTTCCGCACGGCCGAGGAGCACAGCCGGATGCAGCGCTGGGTGGAAGTGCCGGCCGTGATCAAGCGGGCGGAGTTGAAACGAAACGGAGGAGAGAGCGACACTTTTCAAGCCGTCGCCGAGTACGAGTACGAATTCGGCGGGCGGAAATTCGTCGGCCAGCGCGTTGGCATTTACGAGGCCAGCGACAACGTCGGCAGTTTTCACCGCGATGCTTATCGCGAGCTCAAGCGTCATCACGACGAAGGCAGGCCGTTCCGCTGTTTTGTGAATCCGCACAAGCCCAGCGACGCGATCCTTTACCGCGACTTGCGCTGGGAGATGCTGGCTTTCAACACGATCTTCGCCGTTGCCTTCGGCAGCGTGGGATTCGGATTGATGACTGGCGCGCTCGCGGCGAGACGAAGACTTCAGCCGGCGGCAGACGCGGACGCGTCCGAGGATAAGCCCTGGCTCGTTCGGGCCGATTGGGCTTCTGGCCGCGTTCTGCCGACTGGAGGCGCGGAAATGGCCGTGCCCGTTCTGGGCGCAGTTGCCTTCGTTTGGAACCTGGCTTCGCTGCCGCTCTTGTGGAAATTGCCGGGAATACTTCGCGCGGCCGATTCAGCGTGGGTATGGTCGACGCTGGCGTTTCCAGCGGTCGGCGCGCTTCTAGTTTTTGCTCTCGCGCATCCATGGCGTCGTCGGCAGAAGTTTGGCGAGTCGGTGCTGCAATTGGCGTCGACGCCTGGCGTTGTTGGCGGACAGCTGGCCGGCGTCGTGCGGATTGCGAGAATCGTGCCGCCGGCATCGGGCTTTCGAGTCAAGCTGAGCTGCATCGAACGCGTTCGCCAAGGCGACGACACGCGCGAGAATGTGCTCTGGCAGGATGAGCGGTCGGTGACGCAGCCGATGCGCGACCGCGGCGGCGAGGGCGCAGCCGTGCCGGTGCTATTCGCCATACCGTTTGAGAGCCAGGAAACGTCGCGCCCAAAATCGAACGGCGATATCCGCTGGCACCTGGAATTGACCGCCAAGATGTCGGGCGTCGATTACAAATCCCGCTTCGACGTGCCCGTGTTCAAGACCGCCGACAGCCGCTCCGATTTCAAGCTGGATGAAAGCCTGGCAGCCGACTTTTCGGCGGCTCCGCCTCGCGACTTCCTCTTCAGCGAAGCCGGCATCGTCAAGGAACCGTTGCCACGCGGCGTGCGACTCGTGTTCCCGGCGGCCCGAAACCTCGGAGCGGCGGCGGGCATGACGGCTTTCTTGGCCATTTGGACCGGTGCCATTTGGCTGATGTTGCATTTGGGCGCGCCAATCATCTTTCCCATCCTATTCGGCCTTATCGAGCTACTGGTCGTGTGGGCAGTTCTTGACCTGTGGTTCTATCGCAGCGTCGTCGAAGCGGACCGGAATGGGTTGAGATCTCGCGGCGGCCTGTTCGGCATTGGCAGCCTGCGTCATTATGCGGCCAACGAGATCAAGGAATTTCGTGCCGAAGAACAAATGTCGTCTGGCTCGCACGTGTGGAAGAATGTCGTGGTCGTGCCGCGCAAAGGCAAACGCCGCACACTTGCCAAAGGAATTTCCAGCAAACTGGCGCTGGAAGCAGTGATTGACGAACTGAAAGCAGCGATCGGACACGTAGTCGTTTCTCGCTCCTTTGCGCCTTAGCGCCTTTGCGTGAGATTTTCTTACCGGCACCCTTTACAGCGTATTGCCCAATCATTATGGTGACGTGCGATTGAAACGTGCGTTGGTGGTTGGCGGCCTGGTTTGGCTGCCGACGAACAGGGAACCCGGTGCGAATCCGGGACGGCCCCGCCGCTGTAAGCGAGCACAACTGCGAACCATTCTTATTCCGGCCATTACCACTAGGTGAGAAGGCCAGTTTCGCGGACGCTCGCAAGTCAGAAGACCTACCAATGCGTGGCATGCGGTGTTTTTGATGTTGAATTGGAGAACTTAGGCTTAGGATTGCGATTTTGCAATTACGTCGGCCTCCCGTTGGTCGGCCTGCTTAAGTCTCCTTTCCGACATTGAGTTGCTGCGAGGGCGGCTGCCGCGAGCGAGTGATCTAAGATTTCACGGGTGGCTGGCTTTGCCAGTGTTTTCGCAGTGTTTCCATGCACTGATTTGGCCAGTGGCATCCGTCGATGAGCCATGCGCGCTAATTTGCCACGCGCAAGCGGAATGACGCTTGTTGAGCTGATGGTGGTGATCGCCATCATTAGCCTGCTGGTTGCGCTCGTGCTGCCGGCCGTGCAGGCTGCGCGCGAGAGCGCCCGGCGTTCGCAATGCCAATTGAATTTACGGCAAGTTGGCATCGCCGTGCACATGCATGTCGGTGCGCACGGCGCCTTTCCCGTCGGCTGCCTGGGCAACCGCGGCGATTTCACGGTGTCGCCGCCGAAAGCGGCCCGGTTCATATCCTGGTGCGTTCCGTTATTGCCGTTTTTGGAAGAGGAAGCGCTTGCGGCCACGATTGATACGTCGCTTCCGTCGTATCACCTCATGAACAAGCTGGCCGCGGGCACGGTACTACCTGCCCTGCTTTGCCCAAGCACGCTTGCCGATCCGCTTCTGAATGACCTCGACGACCCGCTTCGCCAAACCAAGGGCCTGTGGAAAGGCGCGGCGTTCACCGATTACGCCGGGGTCTACGGTGTGGAAGGGCCTTCCCGCGTCCGCGATGACGCCGGCGCAATCCAGACCATTCACGACAATTCGCTCGGCGTCTTGATTTACGACGTGGCTGTTGCTCCGCGTGAAGTAATCGACGGCTTATCGAAGACGGCCTGCGTCGCCGAGACGGCCGTTCGACGACAGATCGAGTCGGAATGGATTAACGGGCAGAACATTTTTGCCCAGGACGAATCGACGCCGATCAACGTCCGCCGCCCGGCCGGCAACGAGATTGGCAGCCCGCACGACGGCGGGGCGCTGGTTGCCTTTTGCGATGGGCACATCGAATTCGTCGCCGAGTCGATCGAGCAAGCTGTGCTCAATGCGATGTTGACCAAGGCAGGAGGCGAGCGATGAGCAAGGAACGAGGAACGAGGAGCGGGGAGCGAGGAGCCACCCAGAGGGTACCTGGGGAGGTGCGAGTAGCTGGCGCCGGGCGCCTTGGAGTCGGCCGGTCGTCGCGGCGACCCGCATTTACCACCGGCATGGGCTGCGTCACCGTGCTGCTACTTGCATCAACCTCATTCGCACAGCCCTCATTCTCCTTTGACGACATCCGCTTCTGGGTTGGAGCCGGCGACAATCGCGCGGCAGTGGCGATCGACTGGCATGAATACCAAGCGGAGCCGCCCGCGCTCGTGTGGGGTTATCGCTGGGATGGCACGGCCCATGGCAACGACATGCTCGCGGCCGTAGTCGCGGCCGACTCGCGATTGTTTGCCAAGCTTGGCGGCTCGCGCAGCGATCCGAACGCCGTGTACGGCCTTGGTTACGACGCCAGCGGTGACGGCCAGTTTGCGATTGACGACGACACCGTTTTCGACGCGGAAGGCTTTGCCTTTACCGGTCCGGCTGATCTTGCGATGGCCAGCGACCGGGGTGATTACTACGCCGAAGGTTGGTTCACCGGGTTCTGGCACTACGGCGTCGCGCCCGCCAACCCCTTCAACGGCGCGAGCTGGTCTGATACGGCGGTCGGGATGGCGTCGCGCCTGCTGACCGACGGCGCCTGGGACAGCTGGACGTTTTCGGCGACGTTCAACTTCGCTTCGTTCGCTGAAAATCCGATCGCGGCGGCGCCGCCGATTACGCCGGGCGATTTCAACCAGGACGGCCGTGTTGATGCCAGCGACTACACCGCGTGGCGAAACGCTTTTGGCTCAACGTCGCACCTTGCCGCCGACGGCAGCGGCAATGGCATCGTCGACGCCGCAGACTATGCCGTCTGGCGCAAGGCGTTCGGCATGACAAAAATCGGCACTTCGCCTGCACAGTCGATCAACATTCCAGAACCAACGTCCATGTTATTAGCCGGCGGAATTTTTATGACCCCATTCATGTTTCGAAGGAAAGCTAATCGCGACTAATCATTTTTTTCATTAGCGATGATTAACTCGGATTAGTGTTCCCACCAACAGCTGTAAGGAGGATCTCATGACGCGAGCATGTTTGACGACTTTATTGCCAATCGTCGTGCTCAGCTTCTGTTCCACTTGGGTGCATGCCCAATATGGGGCCGCAGTTGTCGCGTATGATCCAGGCGCGACGCCCGTGACGGGCTTTACTACCCCAGCAGCCGCGATCGGCCAGCCTGAGCGCTTTACTGGCGAAGGCGCATTCCTTGGTATCGTCTCGCCGTTCAACCCGCCGTTTCGCGCAAACGAAATCGTCTCGGTCGGTGAAGGCGGACACATCGTGCTGCGGCTCTCGCATTATGCCGTCCCGCAAGTCGCAGGGCCGGAAATCGGCGTGTTTGAGAACGTCGGACTGGTGGACGTGAATTATCCGATCGGGCAGGCCGGTTCACCGGCCGGGCCCTTTGGGCCATTGGACAGCGCCGTCGTCGAAGTGAGCGCCGACGGCGCGCAGTGGGTGACGCTCGGCAACATCACATTCGACGTGCCAACAAACGGCTACACCGATTTGCCCGACCCGTACTGGTCCAAGCCGGGCGGCGTGCCGAGCGATTTCCAAAAACCGTTCCTCGGCAGCCTGAGCAGTTTTAACGGGCTTCGTTATTCGGATGCCGGCGGCCCGGACATGCTCGAAACGCTGGCGGGCTCGGGCGGCGGCACTTGGCTCGACATCTCGGCGGCGGGGCTTTCGCAAGTCGGTTTCATTCGCTTTTCGCTGGCCGACGATCTCGATGCCAACACGCGCCTGAATTTCGAGCTGGATGCAGTGTCGATAGCGCACGGCGCGGTGGGGTCGCCCGTCGTGCCGGAACCAGGTACGGCAGCTCTTTGCTGCATCTCGCTCATTGGCTTGCGCCTTCAGTGGCGACGGCGTTTGCCGGGCGGCGCGCCGGCATAATGCCGCCCACTTCGAGCCATAAAAACAACACGAAGGCGTGTATCAAATTCTCGGCGAACACACCGGCCCAATTTCTTATCACATACGGCAGCGCGGCAAATAGCAAAGCGACCGCCGCGATTGCGGCAAGTCGCACGACCACATGCCACGCAGTGCCTTGAATGAGCACGCATCCCAGGGCAAGTCCCACGTTGTTTGCGATCAAGATGACCACCCACAGCCACCCTTCCTGAATTAAGTCCGCACTTCGAAGGATGAAAATCAAAACGGCAAGCGTCGTCATTACGACAAGCATGTGCTTGATCGAAAACTGCCAAATGCCCGCCTCGACTGGATAGCTCCATCGCCGGCCGTATTTGGTTCGTTTCAGCGCCCAAAGCAGAGACATCAATCCGGCGGCATGCGTCAGCCACAGGCCGGAGTAAGCAAGCACTAGCTGTTCAAAACTGATCTGCGGCACAGAGCGCGGCCGGGCCAGGCCCATCCATAAAGCCGCGGCAATCGAGAAAGCGAACGGCACCATTGCTCGCACGAATTGCTGACGGCTCGCGAACGAGGCCCATACACAAAGGGCGCTAAGCTGTCCGAAAACGAGCGCAACAAAAAAGGAGCCGATATGCCGGTGCGCCTCGGCATACTTCGACGCCATCAATACTGCGTCGACACAGATGGTCGCGGCCAGTAGGAGCCAAAAGTTAATGGGCGAACGTTGCGGCATGACGAAGCCAGTGGCCGATGCGATTGTCGAGTCGTGAAACCGCGATTCTGCCCTGAAGTGGCGGAATGTGATAGCCCAGGGCAAGGCAAAGCGTCACCAAAACTTCTCATGCGAATAAGTGCATCGGCGCGTGGTGCTATCGCGCCCTTTCAGGGCTTCAGTCATGTGTTCGGCCCTGTACCCAGGGCTGCGCCCTGGGCTATCATATTGCGGCCTTTCAGGCCTGCCTGCGTCGCGCTTGATCCTTGAATCAGGTTGATTCTTGTGACTACGCTCGCGCGATCCATTCCGCGACCGACCACGGCTTTGCCGTGGTGGCGCGTCGCGACTGTATGTACGAATTGCATTGGAAACATCGTGACTAGCGCCACGCTCATTGAAAAATGCTGCCTGATTGCCAACCCCGTGGCTGGCAACCCCACGCATTACCTCGTCGAACAGGCCTTCGCGCAGAAGGGTCTCGATTGGCGCTTCATGACGTTTGAAGTCGAGCCGGAGCGGCTCGGCGACGCGATGCGCGGCATCCGGGCGCTGGGCTTTCATGGCGTAAAGATTGGCGAGCCGTTTCACCTTGCGGTGATCGATCACCTCGATCATCTGACGGATCTCGCCCGGCGATGCGGCTCGGTGAACTGCATCACGGCCGCGGGAGATCGGCTCGTTGGCGACAACACGGAAGGCCTGGCACTTGCCGAGTTGGTGCGCCAACAGGTAAACCTGGCGGGAAAGCGGGCGATGGTTTTTGGCACCGGGCGGCTCGCCAGGGCAATCGCCGTTTCACTCGCCGAAGCTGGCCTGTCAGCAATTACCGTGGCTGGCCGCAACTCCACGGCGGCAAAACAACTTGCCGAAGTTGTACGACAGCAAAGCGGGGTCGCCGTTACGCACGCGGAATTGACCGGCGGTGCGATCTCGTTAGAACCAGACACGGGGCTCTTGGTGAATGCCACGTCGCTGGGAATGGACGATCCGTACGCGAAGTCGCCGATTGATCCGAATTCATTCGGGTCGAAGCTGGTCGTGGTCGACGTAGCCTACAACACGCCTCGCACCTGGCTCACGCAACAGGCCGCTGAGCGCGGCTGCCGAATTATCGACGGTCTTTCGCTGTACGTCGAGCAGACGGCGCTCGCTCTTCGAGCATGGACCGGCATCATGCCCGATACGGTCGAAATGCGCGAGGCGGCGGAAGAGTTCTTGGGGATTTAGCATCACCGAATCTCGCATTTCAACGTGGAACGTGCGACAGAAAATGAAAAATGCAAAATGACAAATGCAAAATGTTTAATGCAGAATTCGAATTGTGCATTTTGCATTGAACATTTTGCATTTTGCATTCAGCGATAGTCGCCAGCTTCTCATGTCGCGCGGGCTATTTATCACAGGCACCGGAACCGGCGTTGGAAAGACGTATGTCGCTGCGCTGATTGCCAGGGTGCTGCGCGACTCAGGCAAACGTGTCGGCGTATACAAGCCGGTCGCCAGCGGCTGTGAATTAGACAAAGGCGAACCAGTATCTCCGGACGCACTTGCCTTGTGGGAGGCGGCCGGCCGGCCCGGTACCTTGGAGCAGGTTTGCCCACAACGGTTTGCCGCGCCGCTTGCGCCGCATCTGGCGGCCCGAGCGGAAGGCCGGCGCGTCGATCCGCAGCTGTTGCGCGACGGGATCAAGTTTTGGCGCGAGACGAGTGATTTCGTCCTCGTGGAAGGCGCCGGCGGCCTGATGTCGCCGCTAAGCGACGAGGACTACAACGCCGATCTGGCCGCCGAATTCGACTATCCGCTTTTGGTCGTCTCGGCAAATGTTTTGGGAACGATCAACGCCACGCTGCAGACGCTGATCACGGCGGACACCTACGGCCGAGCAGGGAGCAAGGAGCAAGGAGCAAGGAGCAAACGAAGCGGAGGCCTTATAGTTCGAGGCGTGGTGCTCGATTCACCCACCGCGGCAACCGTCGACGCCAGCGGCGCGAGTAATGCCGACGAATTATCGTGCCGGTGCGGCGTGCCACTTTTGGCTACGGTAGAGCACGGCGGCCGATTCGACCGCGAGGTCGACTGGTGGACACTTGCGACGTGTACATAGTACTCAGTACTGAGTACCAGGTACCAGGCACACCAACTGAATCACTTGTTAGCGATCGCCACACGCCTGCTCGCCGCGCCCGGTCCCTGCTGCCCCTTTGGCCGCAATCAGGCCGTGACAGCAACTTCGCTGGCCGATGCCCGTCTTTCGGCCGCCGATGTGTCGATCGACAGCGTCATCGTCGCGCTCCAGCGGCCGTCCTGGCCGGCTTGAATATACCAGTGGGGCTCGACGACGACCGATTGATGCACCAACTCGAAGCCGCTTTCCGATTGGCTCACGCTTTCGATCGGGAACGTCCACAGGTTCATCGGTGAGGCCGATCGAAGTTCGAGATTGATGCCGAGCCATTCGTCCGTCAGGCCGATGAAGTCGACATTCGCCAGATCCAGCTGCGAGCCGAGCTGGCCAAGCGACCGGCCGCTTGCGTCGTGGAAAAAGCGGTCATCGATCCCGGCGGGCAACCCGCTGAAGTTGAATTCCACGCCGAAGTGGACCGTCTCACCCGGCGGCAGACCTTCAAGGAGGTACGCGACTTCGAGCGTTTGCTGGCCGGCCTCGAGCGTGAGTCCCTTGGTGATTCGCACCGGCCGCTCGCCCAGGCGGCCATCTCGCGTGAGTTGCACCTGCATGCGCTTGGCGCTGCGGCGCAGCTTGGCTTCGAACGGTCCGGTGACGAAATCGCCAAACTCCTGGTAATCGCCGGCCGCAACCGCGGCCAGCGAAGCATCGGCCGCGAAGAAGTGATCGACAAGGCTCTTGCGCCGGTGCCGGTCGTAGTGCAGCCGCTTGTCGAGCCCGGCTTGCTTGAACACCACCAGGTCGTGAATGCTGGCGACCTCGCCGCCGGCAGCGGATTCTCCGGCGCGCACCTTCACATGATATGCTTCTTCGCGCCGCGTGAGCGTTGCGAGCAGATTGTGGCAAATCGGCCGCACGTCGAGCTCGTACAAATGCCCGCCATGCGCCGGCGCAACGAGCGCCACGAGCCGGTTGCTTGCCAAGCGCACTTCCGGACGGCCATCGAAATTGTAATCCTCACTCGCAAGTTCGACCCACGGCTTGTCAGCTTCGGCCAGCCCGCGCCCCTCGGCCGCATCCAGCAAATTGTCGGCCGCGATCAAATGCTGGTACACGGCGTTTCGCAAATGCGGAAGATATGCGCCGCCGAACGCACCGTGCCAATAGGCGCAGTTGCACTGGCCGCGGTAAAGTTCCATGCGGGCCTGGTCGAGCAACGTGCGCACATTTATGGACTGGTCGCTTAAGGCTTCGGCGAGCTCGGTCGAGCCGCGTCCAGTCCACGGCGATCCGTTGGATCCGTTCGCCCCATTTGAATTGGCCGATGCGGCCTCATGCAGCCGCCGGCTGACCATCTGCATGCGCGCGTACATTTCGTTCGTTTCGGGATACTTCACCTTGAAGTTGCGCCAGTATCCGCCGCGCACGAACGGCGCGATTTCCTGCCAGCGGCCTTCGTGTTCCAGCCGATGCCGCAAATGCTCGAATTCGATGAGGCGGCTCGCCGGCAGCGACCACTCGGTCATTTCCCGGTAGCTGCCCTCGGGGATGTAAACCCGTCCCAGCGGCGGCACCTGGTCGAGCGCTTCGCTTGGCGTCACGATGCTGAGCCAGCTTCGATTGGCAACGAGCAGGTCGAGAAATCGCCGCAGCCAGCCGTTCTCATACACATGCTGCTTCGTGCCGGGCCAGCTTCCGAACTTCTCGCCGTCGTCGCCGAACACTACGACCGCGCCGGGCTGCTCGTGCGCAATCGGGCGCAAATAGTCGATCGTTTCCTGCGGCTCGCGAAACGGAATGGTATATCGCAGCCGCTCGCTGCCGGGAAACACGGCGAGGAGCTTCGTGTCGTCCTCGGTAATGTAATAGCCGTGGAGCTGGTCCTCGCTGAGGCCCGCATTCTTGAAATGAAAATCATCGAGCAGCGTGTAGCGCACGCCGGCGTCCGCGAGGTCGCTCGCGAGCGACTGCTCCCACACGCGCTCTGGAATCCACATTCCGTTGATTGGCGTGCCGAAGCGATCGGCGAGCCAATCGGCATAACGCGAGATCTGCCCCACGCGATCGCGCCGCGGAATCATCGTGAGGATCGGTTCATAAAAAGCGCCGCCGACGATCTCAATGCGCCCAGCCGCGACGAGCCGCGCTAATCGATCGACGTATTCCGGATGGCGCGCAACGAGCCACTCCATCAGCGAACCGCTCGTGTGCAGCCCAATGGGCAGCGCCTGATATTGCTCCAAGAGGTCCAAAAACGGGCGGTAGCTGTCCTGGTAGGCCTGCTCGAACACGCCGTCGAAGTTGCCGATCGGCTGATGATTATGGAACACGAGGACAAGTCGGAGCGTCGGACTCATGTCGAAAAATCCTGCGGAAGCAATTTCGCTACAACATCCCCGGTCGCATGGCGTTTGGAGCCGAATTCATTCTTAAATGGTAGCGGACGGCCGACTAACGCGTCTACGCGGCGTGAGCGACGTCAAGCCGCAAAGGCGCGCTTTTCGTTGCCTTGCGGCGAAACAAAATGCGTTCCTGTCGGCCCGGCCTCCTAGCTTTCCGAATCGTCAAAATTTAGGGCCGCATGCAGAAAAAAGCTAGACCGACTGGAGTTTGCTGGCGGCGCGTTTTACAGCGAGAAAATTGATCCAAATAGATAGCCCGGCAATCCTGGCCGGGCAGAAAAGGCGACGCCTTAAATGCCGGCCCAGGATGGTCCGGTTAGACACCTTATCCGCAGGCCGTAGGCGCGGTGTGAGTGGCGAGCGTGTGCTCGTAAAGGCGACCGTACTCGCGTGCGCTATGGTTCCACGACCAGTCTTGGCGCATGCCGGTGCGGATCAGCTGCTCCCACACGGGCCGATTCGTGAACGTGCGGCAGGCTCGCTCCAGCGCGTCGGCCAGCGCTGCGGTCGTGTACTCGCTGAAACTGAAACCGTTGGCTGTGCCGGCGGCGAGCGTCTCGTCCGAAAGATTGACAATCGTGTCGGCCAGTCCGCCGGTCGCGTGAACGATGGGCACCGTTCCGTATTTCAGACTGTACAGCTGGTTCAGCCCGCACGGCTCATAGCGGCTGGGCATGAGAAACATGTCGGCGCCCGCCTCGATGCGGTGGGCCAGCTCGTTGGAAAACGTGAGGCGCACCGCAACCTTTTCCGGGTAGCGGCGCGCGAGCTCCGTGAACGCTTCGTGATACGCCGGCTCGCCGGTTCCCAAAATGACCCACTGCACATTCGACGTAGGCGCCCACTGTGGAATCAACTTGGCAACAAGATCATAACCCTTCTGATCGGCCAGCCGCCCGATCATCGCCACCAGTGGCTGGTCGGAAACGCGCGGCAGGCCCAGCTCCTGCTGCAGCGCCGCCTTGCATGCCCGCTTACCTTCCGCAAAATTCTGCAGCCCGTAATTGTGGCCGCCCAAATGTGGATCGATTTCCGGATTCCACTCGCGATAATCGACGCCGTTGATGATGCCGAACAGATCGTCGCGCCGGAATTGCAAGATGCCTTCGAGGCCGCAGCTCAAGGGCGGCTGCTGGATCTCCTGCGCGTATCGCGGGCTCACGGTGGTGAGCGTGTCGGCAAACGCGATCCCGCTCTTCAGGAACGAGAGGTTGCCGTAAAACTCCATTTGCCGCCAGTTGAAGTACTTCCAGTCGATGCCCGTCAGCTCCATGTCCCAGTGCCAGAAGTTGCCCTGATAGGCGATGTTGTGGATCGTCAGCAGGCTGGCCACTGAGTCGAAGGGCGGGATGCCGCACAGCTCGGTTTTCAGATAGGCTGGAATGAGGCCGGTCGGCCAATCGTGGCAATGAATGATCTCGGTGCCCAGGTCGAGCTGCTGGATTGCTTCCAGCGCCGCGCGGCAGAAATAAACGAATCGCTCGCAGTTGTCCTTGTAATCGTGACCCGCCTCGCGATACAGCTCGGGCCGGTCGTAGTACTGAGGCTGGTGCACCAGATAGACGGGCACTTTTTCACCCGGCAGCGAGCCGCGAAGGAATGTGCCCGGCACCATCTTGCGGCCGATCGGAATTTCGAATCGCGAGCCGGTCGGTTCGACCGGCCGGCCCGAATTGAGTGCCTGGCGAAAGGCCGGCATTACAATTACCGGCTCATGGCCTAGCTTGGCAAGCTCCTGCGGCAGGCTGCCGCAAACGTCGCCCAGCCCGCCCGTTTTGCAGAACGGCACGGCCTCGGTTGTGGCAAACAGAATCTTCACAATACATCTCTCAGATCTGTGGGAGGCATCTCCGATGCCGATGAGCCATTTAATCGTGAAAGCGAAATCGGCGTCAGAGACGCCTCCCACAGCCAGGTAAAGCACAGCCAGGTACCTGCTCCGAAAGGAGCGTAGCACATTCATTCAGTTCGGCATAGTTTGCCGCGCCGGTCCAACTTGTGTCGCCCGGGCCGCCATGTGCTATTGCCGGTTCAGCCGGTAAAAAGCGCGCCACCCGGAGAAAGCCCTATTCGGCTCGGCGCCTTCCAGCGGACGAGAAGCAAGAGAAACTGCCGCCCGCAACAATGAGCACAATCAACGAACCAGGCTCGGGCACTGCGGCGGCCGAATCGGCCGCTTCGGCCATGCTCGATGCGGCGGCTGAGACACCGGACGCGCCGCCAGCCAAGGTGTTTGCGCGCCACACAACATAATCGGCAGCATCGACGAACCCGTCCCCGTTCCCGTCGGATATGAGCGTGCCGTGGTGAAAAACATCCTGGCTGAACTCGGAACGCCACGCGGCATAATCGGACGCATTCACCAAACCGTCTTGGTTATAGTCGCCCGGCGTCAGCACGTCGGTGGCGTCGACGATTATGAGCCCGCGCTGCCGATCGCTGAGCAGCAGTGTACTCAGGCCCAGTCCCAAATAGGAGCCCCAATTGCCGTAGAACAACGTGCTCGTACCCGGATAAGTGTCATATGCGCCGACATGCACGGGGTTCGCCGGGTCGGCGATGTTGAAGACCTGCAGGCCCGCCTCATACCAGGAGAGAAACAGCAGATTACCGTGCAGGTGCGGATGATGCGGGCTGTGCGCGTCGATGCCGACGCTGGTGCGACTGAGCGTTTTCAACAGCACGGGATCATCCGGGTCGTTCGCGCGATCGATCATCGAGATATCGTAGAGATGTACGTTGCCATTCGGGCGCTCCTCGGCGACGACAAGCGTTTTGCCGTCCGCGGTCGGACTAGCGGTGTGCGAGCGCGGGCCGGAAAGGAACTTTTTGAGAAGCACGGGCTGGGCCGGATTCGCCACATCAAAAATGTGTGTCCAGCCGCAGCACTCCAGGCCCTCGGTGTTGTTCTGCTTGCTGGCGACGTACAGGCGGTCGTTGCTGACGACAACTTCGTGCGATGCCACATCCTGCGGCGCCCCCAGGACCAAACTTTTCACGAACTGCGGGCTGGATGGAGTCGCCACATTGAAGATCTTGACGACGTCCGTCGCATTATCGGACGTGTAAAGAAAGCCTTTGCTGACCGTGAGTGTGTGGACCTTATTGTGGCCGCCGTCGAGAGCGTTGACTCGGTTCAGGCGGACTGGGTTGGCAGGGTTTGACAGGTCCACGATATCAACGCCGGTTCCAGACGTCGTGGAAACATCGCTGCCAAAAAATCCGACGCCGTTGTGAACTTCGACATCTTCCATTTCATTGCCGGCGTACATCGTTACAAACTGCGGCTCGAACGGATTGAAGATGTCGAAAATCGAGACGCCTCCTCCCGTGCGATCCGAGCCGACGTAGGCATAGTTGTCCTCGGCCCAAACGTCGGCGTAGTACGGGCTGCCCGGCAACGGATCCGACTGGCCGACAAGCTCGATGTTGAAGGTCAGGTCCGCCGCGGCGGCCATGCCGCTGCCGAATGCAAGTGCCAGGAGCAGGCAAGGAATATTGTGGGCCGTTATTGTCGTGCGGATCATGTGTGGCTCAGGGTCCATGGCGCGGCATCTACCGCCACTTTGAGCCAAGCCGACAAATTCAACAAGCGCCAAATCGCGCAGGCGACTCTACGCATCCCGACTAAGCGCACCTAGTAACATGAAACCGCCAAGAACGCCAAGGATGCGGGGTGCAGCCAAGAAACGCAAAAAACCCATCGTCTTGCTTGGCTACCTTGGCGTGCTTGGCGGTTTAATTCATTCTGTTAGAACGCTCTTAGTTGATCGTCTATCGGGCGGAATGCCAGCCACTTCGCGACGCGATTTCGCTGGATTGAAAGCATGATGCCCGCCATGGCGAGCAATGCGATTGAAGAGGGTTCGGGGACAATGGCATGCGCGAACAACCAGTTGTACATCGGCTCGTGCGCGTAGACCGGCGTCCAGATGCCGTGCCCACCGGTTGGCAGCTCGGTGTAGTGCAGGTCGAACCGTGGGCTGTCGAATTGAAAGCGCGTCGTCGTGTCGGTCGACGGCGGAAAGGATGGAATCGGTTCCCGAGCGGCACGAAGCATGCCGCTGAGGACGTTTCGAGTGGCGTTCATGGATACGACGGTGTCGTTGCGGGCATGAAACGCCCAAATCGCATCATCCAGCAAATTTGCCGACAGGAAATCGCTTGCGGGCGAGACCGCCGCGATCGGAACGCCAGCGGCGAAGCGATCCGGATAGCGGTTGAGCATATTCCACACACCGCCGCCGCCCATCGAAAGGCCTGTCGCGTAAAGCCTGCTTGCGTCGATGTTCTGTTCGCCAAGCGCCCGATTGATCATAGTCATCGCATGGTTCGTGATGGTGCTAGAATTCCAGCCACCGTTCGTCTGCGGCGCGTACAGGAAGGCTCCGCGCTGTTTTGCCTCAGCAAGCAGGTTGTCGATGTTCTGATTCACTTGGGCGACGTTGTTCGTGCCCGATTCGCCGGCGCCGTGCAGGAAAAGGATCAACGGGCGCGGCTGCGCGGGGCTGGCTGCCTCAGGCGGCACGTACAGTCGACCCGGCAGCAACAGAGCGCCGTTTGTCGAGCGCAACGAGAAGTCGATGAAGTCGTTGACGTTGGCTGAGTGGGCCTCCAACGGAATCGCCATGATCGCCAGAAGCAGCCCGCACAAACGCATCGCAATGTGGTTAGTCATTCGTGGAATCGATCGAAGAAAGGTAGCGAACATATCGTTTTTTCGTGCCGCAGGAGCGGCAGATTTTCGACGAATCGGCAAATGGCAACGAGCACTTCGCCCAGCAGTGCCTGACATGATCCCAATTCAGATGGTCCCTTCGACGCCCTTATGATGACCGACGCCAGGACAGCGTCAAGTAACGCCTGCGCCATTTCTCTTCACAGTGAGCCGAGTTATGCTAGGGGCCGGCGTTCTCCTACGGCAAACGGCCGAAGGGTCAAACTTTAGTGCGCATCCTACGTGATTTGTTGCATGAACAACCGGGTTAGTCGAATCGGG
>DASXWB010000557.1:0-1885 GCA_036503915.1 Lacipirellulaceae bacterium
ATCGCGCCGGAGCCAGTCGGGTCCGTCGCCACGAGACCCACCGCCAGCGTACTCGCGATCCATGCCGCGGGAATCGATATCGGCGTCCCTAAGTTGACGAACGCCGCGGCGTCGACCGAATAGCTGGCTTGCACGTTGTTCGCGACCGGATCGACCGTGAGGTGCAACTCGACGAAACCAGGTCCGGGAAGTGCGAGGTTTTGGCTGGCGGCTACGCTAAACACGCCCCCAACTTCTTTCATCAATCGAATCGAACCGCCGTTGTCGCCCGAGAGGACGATTTGCACAAAGTTGTCCTGATCGCCGGTGCCAATGTACATTCCCATTTCTTGTCCCGGCTGAGGCACCAGCCCGCTGAACGGCCCCAGCACGCTCGTCTTGGCGGTGAACGGCGAGGTTTCGTTCGCGACGTTCACGCCAAGCTGAAATGCCTGCTGCTGGGTGTTCGTAGCGCCACGGGCAGTGCCGGCCGTGGCCGAGTCGATCGTGAAAACTCCGGCGGCGCCGCCGGCCGTCACGGCCTGCGGATCGAATAGCGATTCATAGTCGTCAACGCCGTTGGTCATCAAGCCCGTGAAGCCCAGACCCAGAATTCCTCCCTCGTTCGCGCCCTCATTTTCCCAATCGAAGAACACGCCGACGGGCGTCGTCGCGCCGTTGTTGGCGTCCACGGCGAATGGATCGCTAGTGTCCAGTTGGGCATCGTTGTCGTCGTCGTTGTCTGACAGGTTCGAAATAAAGTCGCCATCATTGTCGGGCGGCACGTCGGCCGCGCTGTTAGGATCGGTGCCATTGGCCAACTCATCGTCGTTCGAGTATCCATCGCCATCAGAGTCGTTCGGGTCGCCGGAGGATTGGTCGGACGGCTCGAAAACGATGATCGTTTCAGTGGCGATATCGGCGACCCAGATGGAGCCGGCCAGGGCACCCGATGCGGGGCTCGTCACGTCCAGCGGCCGAAAGCCAACGTTGCTGAATAAGCTGGCGCTGAGGATGACCTGATCGCCGGCCGAGTTGAGTTTCACGCGCTTGATCGTGTTGTCGAAACTGGCGATCAACAGATCGCCCTGCATGGCGCCGTCGAAATTGGCGGCGCCGTACTCGACAATGCCGTTCGTCGAGTCGCCGAAAACGGTCAAGGCGCCGTTTTCGGTCCCAGGCACGCGGTAATCCGATTCGACGGGGTTTCCGGTCGTGACCGGCGATTGGGGGATCGACGTGTTGAATGTATTATTCGGATTCGATCGCGTGGGATTCGGATGCCCGCCGTAGTAGCCTGCGCCGGTGATGTAATGCAGGCCGTCGCCGTGAGTGACGCCCGGCTCGTTCGGATCATTCGTGGCCGTGCCGCCCGGGCCTTCGCCGATGGGCACATCGCCCCACCCGGCATTCGGACCGTTGTCGACCGTGTACATGCGGCCCTGAGAAGTAATGACTAAGTCGTAAGGGTTGCGAAAACCGGGCGCGAACACCTGCACTGGCCCGCCAGGCACCAGCTTCGCCTGGTTCTTGCCGTCGTTGCCGCCGAAGGGGTCGTTGGCATCGGTGGTGCCAGAGCGAGTTTCGTCGTTGAGCGTCGGCAAATCGTAAGTCGTGTTGCCGATCGCGCTGAGATCAATTACCAGGATGGCCGCGGAGAGCGCAAACTCGGGCAGCAACGAAAAATTGTTCGACGGCGCGCCCATGTTGGTATTGCCGCCCATTGCCACGTACAGCTTGTTGGCGACCGCATCGAGCTGCAGCCCGTTCGCGGCATGGTTCTCTTCCGAGCGCGGCAGGCCGCGCACCAAATCGAGCCGTTGCCAAGCGCTGCCGTTCCAAGTCAGGCGCGAGACCATGCTCGAGTTTGTGTCCAGGTTGAGATCGGTTCCGGAGGAGCCGCCTC
>DASXWB010000558.1:0-5240 GCA_036503915.1 Lacipirellulaceae bacterium
CCGCCCGCATCGGTGAGCGCGGCGCCGCCCACGGCCGTGCTTTGTGCCAGGACGACGTAATCGTTACGCATCACCGGCTCGCGGAAGCGGTCGGGCACGCCGCAGGCCGGGCGGAAATGAGTGCGCGTGCGGCCGACGAACCAGATCAATGAAAACGCCGCATTCGTTTCGAAGATGTCGTCATTGCTGACGGCGATTTGCAGCAGGAGATCGGGATACGCGTAGCCTCGGAAACCGGCGCGGTAACCGAGCGTGTCTTCGTCATCGTTCGTGAGGAAATAGGGCCCGGCAAAGGCCCAGGCGTCGCGATCGCGCACGATGCGGCGGGCAAACTCGACTTCGCCGGCGTAAAACGATGTGTCGATTGTGGCTTGTGTCAACTGCGAGATGCTGTTTCCCTCAAAACCAACTTCGCCCGAAGGCAAAAAGTCGCCGATCTGCGTGTCCTGGCCTACCGGGATGTAGCCGTTGGCGCGCAGGTCCCACATCTCGCCCAGCGATTCGTAGGAAAGGCCGATCTGCGGAAAAAAGTTGTCCGCCGCGGTGCTCGTCCCGTCCGCCCAGATGCTCAGGCCCTGCATTACGCCGGGCGCGCTGGCATACGGCCGAAAACTCATCCAACGGTAGCCGACGCCGACGTTGAAGCCGACGCCGTTCGGGTCGTTGAGCGTTACCTGGCCGTCGAAGAACACGGCCGAGTCGTCGAAGTTCAGCATCTGCATCGTGCCGATGTCGAGGTCGCCCGTCTCCATGTCCTGGCCGTAGCTTTCGGTGTCGTACGCTACGCGCAGCATGGTGCCGAGGTCCTGGGCGAAGAAGTAGCTGCCGCCGCCCACTTCGGTCGCGGGCGGCGCGCCGGGATCGGCGGCCATCGGTCCGACGCCCGGCATCAACGCTGCGGCGCGCGCAAAGGTCGGCGCGATGAGCCACAATGTGCTCGCGAAAATTGCAACGCTCCATCGGATTCGTCGAGCGCCCATCGAATCGCTATTCGCAACGAACTCATGTGGCATAGGAATCTCTACTCCATCAGCGTCCAGTTCGCGCGCGATGCGAAGCACAATCGCGCGCGTTGGCGCCGCTACATCCACAAGCGCCGAAGCGCTACGTGCCTGAAATGGCTGTTGAAAAGTCGTAATGCAGAAAAGGTAGAAGCCGCTTGCCGCACCGAGACGATGGGCGGCGGGATGGTAGTGGCCACTTTGGCCACTCGCAAGGGCAGATTCAGAGGTCGACGATGTCCCCCGGGGCTCAGTGAACCCAGCTCAGTTGCCTCCAGGAGAGACGATTTTCAGGCGTCGGTGCCATCCGCAGGATGGCCAAACGGCGCAATTCGTGACGATCCGCGCCAATCTCTTGGTACTCGGTACTCTGTACTAAGTACAACTGCCCCAGTGGGTTACGGCTAACCTCAACTCGAAACGATCGCTTGGCAACCATTGCCAAATTACGAATAATTGATATCTAGTTGACTTAGAACTCAATATTATTTACTAATAGCATGTCCAAAGATCAATAAACTTAAGACCCGAATCCATGTCCGCCACGAACCAGTGCCCATATTGCCAGCAATTGATGGCCGTCAGCCGCATGACGTGCCACGACTGCGGCGTGGCCGTTGAGGCCGCATTCGCCAGCACTCGCTTAGGCAGTCTTCCCAGCGAGCATCAGCGGTTCATCGAGATCTTTGTGCTCGCCGGCGGCAACCTCAAGCAAATCGCCGAGCAAGCCGGCGTGTCGTATCCGACGGTGCGATCGCGGCTCGACAAAGTGATCGAATCGCTGCGTCACGAGATCGCTCGCACGCAAGAAGTTCGCGGCACGATCTTGGATGCTGTCGGCGCTGGCAGGCCGCCGGCGGACGAGGCCGCACGAATCATCAAGGCTGTGTAACGCAAGAGGAACACTAATCAGGTGCCAAGCCATGAACGAAGTTTCAAAACTACAGCCGCAGGAGCGCGAGCGTGCCAACCAGGACGAGGACACTTTGCTGGAGATTGCGCTGCACGATCCGGACCGGCTGCTGAGCGATTCCCTACGCGTGGATGAGCGGCGACGACGTACGCGCCGCATTGTTTCTATCACCCTGATAGCAGGAGGAATCGTTATGGGAACTATTTTAGTAGCGGTGTTGGCCGGCTGGCTGACACTCGCCGGGCAGCAAGCGGGCGATTCGTCGGCCGGCCAGCCCCAGCCGGGCGGCGCGACGGCGACCGCCGCGACCGGCCAGCAGGCGCTCGGCGAAGATGCCCGCATCGAGCAAGGTGAAGAGCTTACTCAGCAGGGCTGGCAACTTTGGCAGGAGCGCAACTTCAGTGGCGCGGCATCCAAATTTGAAGAGGCGGTCACCATGGATGCCGAGAATGCCAACGCCTGGAACGGGCTGGGCTGGGCGCGCTTCAACAGCGGTGAATCGGAAGCGGCCGTGCCGGCGTTTGAGAAGTGCGTCGAGCTGGAGCCGGAGCACCCGGCCGGACTGAACGGGCTCGGTCAGGTGTACTTGAGCTGGGGTGAGTTCGAAACGGCCGAAAAGTATCTCACCAAGGCGGCTCCCAAGGCCACGGCCGCCCACTATGGCCTGGCGCGCTTGTATTTGCTCACCGGCGACTATGAGAAGGCGCAGCGTTGGATTCGCCGAGCACTCCGCGGCCAGCCGGGCGACGAGACGCTTAAGGCGATGCTCGTTGCCGCGCGCAAAAAGGAACTGCCGGCCGAATTGAACGAGCAAATTGCACCGGTCGGCAAGCCCCAGAAGTCGCCGCCCAACGACGCGGCCGCAGCCGGCTGGCGGTTGTTCAACGAAGGCAAGTTCCGCGCCGCCGAGCGCAGCTTCAAGCGCGCCTTGGCGAAGGATCCCGAAAACCTGGCCGCGATGAACGGCCTAGGTTTTATCCTACTCAACTCAGGCCGCACCGCGCAGGCCAAGGAGTACTTCGAAAAGTATCTCAAAGTCGAGCCGGAAGCACCCGGACCGATGAACGGGCTGGCTCGCTGCCTGAAGGAAGAAGGCAAGGTGGACGAGGCGATCGCACTTTGGGAAAAGATGTACGAGAAGTACCCCGGCCCGAACGCGGCTGCAGTCGGCCTGGCAATGACACACCTGGAGCGCAAGGAGCACGCCAAGGCGCTGCCTTACTTCGAAGAGTTAGTCAAATCGCAGCCCGATAACGAGGAGTTTAAGAAGGGCCTCGAAGCCGCAAAGCAAGGAAGCGCATCACAAGAAGAGTAGCCATCGAATGAAAAAGGGCGGCCGGCGACGCACCGGGCAAGGCACCTAACCGTTGGCACGACAGGGCCTACGCCGCGGAGCATCACCGACCACCGCATGAAGTCCTCAAACGCCAGTATAAGCCGCCGTCGGGCAAGCGCAAACGCGCCCGCGGCGGCCGTTTTTATCGATCATGAGTCTCATTTTTTCAGAATGATTCTATACGTCGGCATCTCGTAATAGAGCGCGAAATCCCGCCTGTTCGAAATGATGGTCGGCTGTTAAGGCGTCCGTAATCCCGCGCTCCTGCATAACACAGAAAGAGATGCAATCTGTTAACGACCACTCTTTATCGGATCGGTTTTCGTAGAGCTTGAGCGCTCCTTCGAACTGCGACCAGGTCGGCGGAATCACCTCGGCATAAGTCTCAGCAAGGAATTCTCGTAGAAACCCGGCTGCGTTAAGACGAGAGCCAACGGCCGATAGTGCATCGGCAAATTCAACTAGGACCCAGCAGGTGGTCACGAGTTGCTGAGTTGATTGCCGGCGGTAGCGTAAGACCGCATCGTGTCCGGCATCTTTCGTGTTGACGAGTGCCAGAAGGTAATACGTATCGACAAAGTGCGCCGTCATTCGTCCGGCATTCCATGGGCGTAATGATCGTGCCTTTCCGCCAAATCCGCGGGCCCTTCGATGGCGTACTTCGCAGCCAGCTCCATGAGCCGTTGCCAATCGACCTTCCGCGCCTGATTTGTTTCAGCCGGTTCGACGATTACGCGCAGCGGAGTATTGATTGGTATCTCGACTTGCTCGTCGGGTGTGATTACAGTTCCATCGAAATGTGCACTAAACTCGACCATCGTTCTTTCCCACCGTGTTATACGCGGCCGTCCGAACTTAGCTTAGTATACCATTGCGGCTCCGACGCCGCTTCACTCCCTGACTAATTGGCGCACCACAAGAAGAGTCGCTGTCGTACCCCTTTTGCGAATAGGTGACCTTTCGAGGTTACTTCCGGGCCACCACGCGGTTGAAGTGAAGCTGCACTTCGCCGTCGACCACGCGCCGCACGCCCTCCACCAGGCAATGCGGCTCGTTGTCTTCCTGGCCGCGGCGGATGATTTCGTCGCGCGGCATGCCGGGCGGCACCGTAAAGGTGGATTGATAAATGATCTGGCAGCCGGCGTCGAGCTCCGGCACGATGAAGTGGCAGGTCGCGCCGTAGGTGAGCATTCGGCTGGCGAACGCTTCGTGGTACGGCTGCATGCCGGGAAAGCTCGGCAACAGGCCATGATGCAGGTTGATGATCCGCCCGCCGGCATATTTCCAGCAGCTCGCCGCCGGCAGGATGCGCATGTATCGCGCGAGCACGATAAAGTCGACTTCGTGCTCGTCGCAGAGTGCGATCATTCGCTCATTATCCGGGGTGCCACTGCTGGTAGAAGATCCGCCGTGGCGGACTTGTCCAGCAGTGCCCGGCGTGCCGCCGGCAGTCCCTGCGGTCTCGGCGATGTTGTACCACGGCAGGCCGAATTGCTCGGCCAACCCGCGGCATGCGTCGCGATTTCCAATCATGAGCTGGGCGTCGGCCTTGACCTGGCCATCCCGAATTGCCCGCAAAAGTGCGAGTGCTGGCTCCGGCCGGTACGTAACGCAGATCGCCAGCCGCGGCCGGCGGCCGACGATCTCCGGCGTCCATGTGCGAATCGAAAGCTTCGTGCGCCGAGCCACCTCGTTCATCGCCTGCCGCAGCTCGTCGTATCGCTGCGGGTCCAGCTCAATCCGCGTGAGCATCGAGAATACCGACTCCTCGTCGTGATCGTACATCTGGATTTCGGCGATGTTCGCGCCCATCCCGGTGACGGAATGCACGATCGGATCGGCCAATCCGCGGTTATCCGGGCCAACGGCAGTGATGACGACTTGCATGGAGTTAGATGTCAGGTGTCAGGTGTCAGTGGGCTAGCACGGGATTATGGCGATTATAGTCGCTAACGTCTGACACTCGACACCTGACACCTAGCTTCTATTT
>DASXWB010000559.1:0-6638 GCA_036503915.1 Lacipirellulaceae bacterium
GCTCCTATCTCGACGGCGCCAGCAGCATGTGGTGCAACGTCCACGGCCATCGCCACCCTCATATCGACGCCGCCATGCGCGAGCAACTGGGGCGCCTGGCCCACTGCACGTCGCTGGGAATGGGCTGCGATACGTCCGTGCGACTGGCCCGACGATTGGCCGAGATTGCGCCCGGCAATCTGGAGCATGTTTTCTTTAGCAGCGACGGCTCCTCGGCCGTCGAAGTCGCGCTGAAGATGGCGTTTCAGTATTGGCGACAGTGCGCGAATCTACAGCCTCAGAAGACAAAATACATTGCGCTTGCCGAGGCCTACCATGGCGATACGATCGGCAGTGCGAGCGTCGGCGGCATTGCCCGCTTTCACGCACTCTTCGAGCCGCTTTTGTTCGAAGTAATTCGAGTGCCGATCCCCGATCCGCGCCGGCTGCCTGGAGTTTCACCAGAAGCCGCAAAGTCGCATTTTCTCCGCGAGCTTGAATCCGTGCTGCAGGCCCACCATGAGGAAGTTGCGGCCATGGTCATCGAACCGTTGGTGCAATGCGCGGCGGGCATGATCATGCATCCGCCCGGATACCTGGCCGGGGTTCGCGAAATGACCAAACGTTACAACGTACTGCTGGCGGCCGACGAGATCGCCGTCGGCATGGGCCGCACGGGCACATTTTTCGCCTGCGACGAGGAACATGTCGTGCCCGATTTCCTGTGCCTTGGCAAAGGGCTCTCCGGCGGCTATTTGCCGCTGGCCGCGACGTTGACCAATGACGAGATCTACAGCGCGTTCCTGGGCGAGTTTAACCAAGCACGCACATTGCACCACGGACAT
Organism: Lacipirellulaceae bacterium; assembly: GCA_036503915.1. GTDB lineage: Bacteria > Planctomycetota > Planctomycetia > Pirellulales > Lacipirellulaceae > JABDGM01. The sequence goes on from DASXWB010000559.1 coordinate 825, forward strand.
ACTTTTAGCGGCAACCCGCTGGCTTGCGCCGCGGCACTTGCAACGCTCGACGTTTTTGAACAGGAGCTAACACTGCAAAACCTGCCGGCAAAAATCGCAGGACTGGCCGAACATCTTTGCCGACTGGCCGAACACCCGCACGTCGCCCGAACGCGGCAACGCGGATTAATCGGCGCCTTGGAGCTGACGCCCGACAAATCAGCCGGGCTGCCCTACCCTACTCATGAGCGGCGTGCCTGGCGCGTGTGCCGCGAAACGCTCGCCCGCGGCGTGTGGCTCCGGTCTCTTGCCGATGTGCTGTATGTCATGCCTCCCCTGACAATCTCAATGGAAGAAATCGATGTCTTGATGGAAACATTAGCAAGTGCCATTGAAATTGCCACGGTGGAGAATTGATCGGACGTAAAACACTCACGCAGAGGCGCAGAGACCGCGGAGGATGTAATGTTTCGAACGTTGTCCCATGCGAAACTCCGCGAACTCCGCGCCTCTGCGTGAGACCAATCGAGCGCTGAAGTCGCCTTGGCCAGAATTCGCTATCTTCTGCTGCAGACGCGCAATGCGAACGATCCCATGCGGGCGCAGGAAGTGCGATGTTTCGCGCGGATGCTGGAATGCGATCTATCGGACATCGACGTGTTCGATTTGCTTGCCACGGCACTGCCAGCCGAAAAACTTCAGTCGGCCGACATGGTCCTGTTGGGCGGCAGCGGACACTACTCCGCGGCCGACGATCCCGGCGAACCAGGCCGTCCCAGCTCGACTGAGCTCGCCGAAGTCCGCCCTCGGCCATGGCTCGATCGCGCACTCGATGCACTGCGCGAAATTCACCGCATCGCCAAGCCAACCTTCGCCTCCTGTTGGGGTTTTCAGGCAATGTCGCGGGCATTGGGCGGCCGATGTGTGAACGACCTCGCCAGCGCAGAAGTCGGCACGATTGAGCTCACGCTCACCGAAGCGGGCCGGGCCGACCCGCTCTTCGGCGAGTTGCCCCCGGTGTTCGCTGCACAGGCCGGCCATGAAGACCGCGTCGTGGAATTGCCGCCCGATGCCGTGCTTTTGGCGTCCTCGCCGCGTGTGGCCGAACAAGCCTTCCGCTTTGTCGGCCGACCGATTTACTGCACGCAGTTTCATCCCGAGCTGGACCGCGCCGCCATGCTCGAGCGTCTGGTCGCATACCCCGAGTACGTGGCCCGAATCGCCCGCGTGCCGTACGACCATTTCGTTCAAAACCTCCGCGAAACCCCTGAGGCTAACGCGCTGTTGCGGCGCTTTGTGATGATGTTCCTTTCCGGGCGATTTGCAAACGATGAGTGAACCTTCAATCGGCGTCGATTGTCTCCATGCCCAGGGCCATATCTTGGGGACACGATTCGAACGGCAAATCCATGCGCAGGAGGATTTGCGATGACGGCCACGCTCAATGCAGACTTTCCGGTTGTCGACGTGGCGCTGGCTCGGCGTCTCGAGCGCGCCGAGGCGCTGGCCAATGCTGAGTTCGTCGACGCACATGCCCGTGCCTTCCCCGAGATCGGCGCCCAGTGGATCGAAGTCGCCGGCGCGTTCGCGATGTTTGACGGCGTCGAGTCTCCCTGCACGCAAACCTTCGGCCTGGGGACGGTCGATCCGATTAGCGACGCACATATGGATGAAATCGAGGCGTTCTTTGAAACGCGCGGCGCGAAGGTCTTCCACGAAGTCTGCCCGCTTGCTGGCATCTCGCTGGTCGAGATGCTCAACGCGCGCGGATACCGGCCCATGGAATATTCAAGTGTGCTGTATCGGCCGATTCGACGCGGCGAGGAAGGCGAGCGGCCACAAAATAGTTCTATCGAAGCACGATTAGTAAAGTCCGACGAAGCAAAGTTGTGGACGCACGTGGTGCGCGAAGGTTGGCATGATGTCGCGCCAGAGATTGGCGACTTCTTGCGCGAATTCGAGCAGATCATTCCCCACCAGCGGAATTCACACAAGTTTCTTGCGGAAAAAGACGGCCAGCCAATTGCCGCCGGTGCGCTTCACACATGCGACGGCGTAGCGCTACTAGCCGGAGCATGCACGATCCCGCAGCACCGTAAGCAGGGAGCGCAGCGGGCACTCTTGGAGAGCCGATTTCGGTTTGCCGTTGATCATGGCTGCGACATTGCCATGATGGTCGCCCAGCCGGGAAGCGGCAGCCAGCGGAACGCCGAACGGCAGGGGTTTCGCATCGCGTACACGCGCACCAAATGGTGCCGATGACATCCGTTGTGGCATGCAGCCCCCGGCTCTGCCGGGGGTTTTGAAATGCAGTGATTTGAGCCCTGCAGAGCCGGGGGGCTGCCGGCGTGAATCAACAAGGAGGGCTAACCCTCTGATTCACCGTTCTCGTCGGTCTCCATCCCCAGCTGCTGCATTTTGCGGTACAGGTTCGACCGGTGCACGCCGAGATTCTTCGCCGCCTGGCTCACATTGCCGCGCGCCCGGTCGATCGCCTGCTGGATGTATGTCTTCTGAAACTCGTGCGTCGCATCGTTTAGACTCAGGCCCGCATCGACCAGCGCCGGCTTTGCGGCGCCGGGCGAAAGGATAAACGCCAGGTCCTCCGCTTCGATTTTGTCGCCGAACGTGAGGTAGGCCAGCCGCTCCATGAGGTTGCGAAGTTCCCGAACGTTTCCCGGCCAGGTGTGGCTTTCCAGCCGCTTGCGGGCGGCGGCCGTGATTTTGGGCGGCCGGCGCCCGGCGCGCTTGGAGAACTCTCGCAGAAAATGCTCCGCTAGCCGCATCACATCGTCGCCCCGCTCGCGCAGCGGCGGCAGCTCCAGCGTCACCACGTTCAGGCGGAAATACAGATCCTCGCGAAATCGCCTGGCTCGAACCAGCTCGGACAGTTTTTGGTTCGTCGCGGCCAGCACGCGCACGTCGGTGTGAAACGACTTGCTTCCGCCGACGCGCACGATCGTCTTTTCCTCCAGCACGCGCAGCAGCTTGGCCTGTCCCGAAAGACTCATGTCACCAATCTCGTCAAGAAATAGCGTGCCGCCGGAGGCCAGCTCGAACTTGCCTGCCCGCGCTTCGTGCGCGTCCGTGAATGCGCCTTTCTCGTGGCCGAACAATTCGCTTTCCAATAACGTTTCCGTAAGCGCGGCGCAGTTGACAGCAATGAACGGATGCTTGCGCCGCCGGCTGCCAAAATGAATGAGCCGCGCGACTACTTCCTTACCGGTGCCATTTTCGCCCAAAAGCAGCACTGCTAAGTCGGTGTCGGCAATGCGGCGCACGGTGGCCCGAAGCGCTTCGATCGGCGGGCTTGCACCTACGAGCAGCGTATCCTGCGCTGCCTCCTGCACCATAAATTCGTGGCGTTCCAACAACTCGGCAAACTGCTGCGTGTTCTCCAGCGCCACGGCAGCGTAGGCCGCCACTTCCACTAGCTCGCGCTGGTCTTCGAGCGTGAAAGCTCCGTTGCGCTTGTTAAGCACTTCAAACGCGCCCAGCCGCGTGCCCTGTGGCGAATCGAGCGGCACGCAAAGAATCGTTTCGGTTCGATAGCCCGTTTGACGGTCGACGTCGCGGTCGATTTCGTCGCCGTCGTGCGCCGTGCTGACGCGTCGCGGCTCGCCGGTTTGAATCACCTGACCGACAACGCCCGAGTTATCCGGCAGGCGCAGCTCGCCGCCAGGCATGCCCAGCGCCGGCCGCCCGACAATGGTGCGATTGGGTTTGTCCCAGAGGAAAATGCTCGCCCGATCGGCAGTGAGCAGCCGCGTGGCCGCCTCGGCCATGCGCACGAGCAGCGTTTCCATTTCATTCGTCTGATGCCAGTCGTGTGTGATTTCAAGAAGAGTCTTTAAACGGCCGATGCGCCGCTGGGCGCGCTCGTGTCGCTCTACAATCGACAGCGCCTCGGACAGCCCATGGGCTACAGCGAGCACGCGCGACTCCGGACAATTTCCGCGCAGCATGAGCACATATTGGCCTTCTCTCGCATCAGCCAGCTCGCGTCCTTTAGATTGCTGAAGAGGAGTCGCAAGCCATCGATCGGCTGAGACGATTTCACCCTGTTCCAGCGCTTCGGCCGCCAGCTCAAGCGGCACGGCGGAACGGGCGACGCCGCGCGCCGCGATGACGCTCCAATCGGGTGCTAAAGCGCGCAAAAGAGCCGCCGATTCAGCGCCCGTGACCGACATCGCCACGTCGAGGGCCGGTTCAAGAAGATCCTCCAGCGCGTCAGCAGCGCTAGACAGGTGCAGGAGGTTCGCTACGATGTCTGGCATGGCCGTATCGGCTGCGGGGGCGAGCGGTGTGTCGGAAGCACGCGGCGCATTATATTCATGCTGTCAATACCGCAACAGCGAGTGACGCCAAAACGCGACACATCCGCACGTGACCAACCGATAGGAGTCGACATAAATGGAATCGCTGTTTGCAAATAAGCATGGTTTGATTACCGGTGTGTTCAATAAGCAGTCGATCGCCTGGGCGATCGCCGATCTGATCATGGCCGAAGGTGGTACGTGCGGCTTCTCCTACATGCCCGACAAGCCGGACGATGAGCGGAAGAAGAATCTCGGCCGCGTTTCGAAGCTGACCGAGGGCAATTCGCGTTCGGCATTTTTGCACCCGATGGATGTGACAAACGACGAGCAAATCGCGGAATTGATGCGCGTCGCAGGGGAAAAGCTGGGCCGCCTGGATTTTTTGCTGCATTCGATCGCCTTTGCGCTTCCGGATGACTTGAAAGGAGACACGATCAACACGAGTCGTGCCGGATTCAAGCTGGCCATGGAAATCAGCGCGTACAGCCTCATCGCGTTGGCGCGCGGCGCGCGCGAGATTCTCAACGACGGCGCGAGCATTCTGGCCCTAACCTATTTTGGCGGCGAACGCGCGGTGCCGGGCTACAATGTGATGGGCATCTGCAAATCGGCGCTCGATTCGATTGTGAAATACCTGGCTTACGATCTCGGGCCAAAAGGCATTCGCGTCAATGCGCTTAGTCCTGGCCCTCTGCAGACGATCTCTGGCCGCGGGGCCGGCGTCGATGAGATGCTCGGATTGTACGAAGCGGTGGCGCCGCTGGGGCGAAACATCACGCACGAGGAAGCCGGCAAGTGCGGCGCTTTCTTACTGTCCGATATGTCCTCTGGCATCACCGGTGAAATTCTGCACCTTGATGGCGGCTACAACATCATGGGCTCGCCCGGCCGATTGCTGGAACGCATCAAACGCGCTCAGTAGACCAGCTGAATTCGCAGGAATTTCGCGGATAGCGTATGAACTCTTGCGAGTTCAGCTAACAGCCTCGATGGATTAATCGCCGCCGCCGCGCTCCCGATTGAATGCCTCAACATACCAGGTCTGGACGGCCACTTCCTGCTTGCGCGCTCGCATGATGAAGGCCATCGACCCATCGATTAGAGCCTGAACCTGGTTGTTCGCCTTCCGTTCATCCGGCTCGAGCTTCGGCACGTGCGTAGCGACGCGCGTCACGCTTTGATTCAATTTCTCGCGTTCGTGCTCGATCGCCTCATCTTCGGCTTTCAGCAGTTCCACTTGCTGGAAAAGAGCCGGGTCTTCTTTCGAAATCTCCTGATACTGCCGCGGATGCAGATGCTTCACGTGGTAATGGACCTGTGCTGAAGCGTCCGCCCAGGCCTTCTGAACCTTTTCGGCCCAATCGGGCAGCTCGCCCGAGACAATCGGCGTCGCGATGCATGTCTCGAACGAAGCTAGCGCTTCTCGAAGCTCAGTTTCTGAGTTCGTTTGAGTCATTTCGCGCGTCCACAAAAGCATTACGAATCCGAAGCCCAAGTCCGCTGCGAATGGAAGCAG
>DASXWB010000560.1:0-19040 GCA_036503915.1 Lacipirellulaceae bacterium
TGCCACTCTTCAGCATTGTCCATGCGATAGTGGCGCATGCTGTTAATGCCGAATTTTGTCAGCGGAGTATGTTCCAAAATTGCAAAGGTATTTATTACGAGATCGCGCAGCGTGTTTATCTTTGTCGGGTCACGCGATTCAACTACAAAGCGTTCCTTTGTCACTTGCTGAGTGAACCACTCAGTTGTGAATATTGTTGCGTCGTTGTGGACAATCTCGATTGATGCACTGTTTGCTTCGTCCTCTGGAATCAATCCATTTTTTGCGTACCAAAGTGGATGAAAGATCGCGGGATTAAATGAACCCACGATCACGAATGTCAGCCCATCTACCTCTAAAGTGTGGCCCATAGCGGACACGATCGATGAAAAGTATTGATCTCTTTCATTATTTGCTATCAATGATCGGGTAGCAATAGTTGTTGGAATTATGCCGCGACATCGCGGGCAATCACCGACCGCACGCTTGAAAAGGTCTTCCTGGAGAATCTAAGTTCCTAGTTTATATGCAGTCGATGAATATGAAAATACGACGTGGCTCATCATTGACCGATTGGATGTAGCCGACCCGGGTAATGGCGGAATTGATGGGTTGTCGCGGAGGATCAACCCATCCTGCGCGTGCGCTACCGTTTAACGGCATCGATGACACTCACTTTGGAGCCGGTAGGGACGATTTGATTGATTAGACGTCACCCGCCAGCCGTCAGTTAGCGTTGGTTGGCGCTTTCGAGCTCGGCGATTGTTGCCTTGGCTGAGGATCTTTTCGAGAATTCCGGTTTTCTTTGTCGCATTTCAGGCGCCGGAAGAGACTTAGATATTAGCCGTCAGCTGTCAGCTCTCAGCTGTCAGCCAGAGACGAGCCGTCAGTCGTCAGCTTTCAGTTTCAGCCGCAGCAGATCAGTGGACAGGACGTTGCAATCGTGCAAAGCGACGCCGAGTTGATCGGGCAGATCGAGTGCGGCAACGCGGAGGCGTTTGCCGTCCTTGTGCGGCGCTACGAGCGGCTCGTGCGAGCGGCCGTGCTCCGCGCGACGCATGATCGGCACATCGCGGATGATGTGGTTCAAGAGGCTTTTTTGGCGGCGTTTCAGTCGCTGGGGGTGCTGCGCGATCCAGCGAAGTTCGGGCCGTGGCTGCTGTCGATTGCTCGGAATCAGGCGGTGCGAACGGCTTGCCAAAGGAGACGGGAAGACATTGCGATTGCCGATGTGGAGACGATGCGGCCCAGCAGCAATGGCAAGCTGACCGAGCCGTCGGAGCGGCTGCTGGAGCTGGTCGAGCGGCTCCCGGCTCACGAACGGGTGATCATCGGCCTGAAGCATTTTGAGGGTCATTCGGTGCGAGAGATATCCACGATCACTGGCCGGCCGACCGGCACCGTTACGAAGCAGCTTTCGCGAGCGCACAAACGGCTGCAGGCCTGGCTGGAAAGGGAGTCAAAACGATGAGTGATTTCACATTACTTGAGCGAGGTTTGGAACAACTTGGCCGCGAGTTGGGCAGCGGCACGCAGCACGCCGACTCGATTGTTCAACGCGCGGTGATGCGAGCTTCGGACGGGAACTGCACGGTGTCGCCACAAAAGCGGCGGCTGTCGCCGTGGCACGCGTCGGCGGCCGCGGCCGCCAGTTTGGCTGTGTGCCTGGGCATTTGGTGGGTATCGCGACCGGCAACCTTGTATGCGCGGATGATCATGGCGCTGGCAGACGCCAACACGGTGCACGCCACGGGGTGGACGCGGCACATCCTGCGCAAGTGGCCGCTCGAACAACCGCCAGAAGAGCCGACGGCGGACGGCGGGGACCAAAAGTTTCCGTTAGAGATTTGGTATTGGACCGACGCGGACGGCACGCCGCGGGCCTATGAACGTCAGGGTTCGGTCACGCTGGTGCGTCGCGGCGGCGATTTTGAGGAGTACCAACCAGACGTCGATTTGAAATACGTTTACGAAGGCGGGTATAGAAAAGACAAGGTAGCCGAATTTGGCCGCCTGGCGGAGTACCTGACGGCTTTGCAGCGCCCGTCGCTCAGGAAAGAGGAACTGGGACGGCGACTGGAAAATGGCCGTTGGGTGCGGGGTATTCGTCATGTTGAAGGCAATCGCATCGACGAAATCTGGATCGACGAGGCGGCGAGCCTGCCGGTGCGAATTTCCCGTCGCAATCGAGAGAGCGGCGCGCCGATCATGGAATTAACATTCTCGGTGAACGCGCCAGTGCCTAAAGAAGTTTCGGAATTTGAGCCGCCGGAGACGAAGACGGTGCGCTACGGTCGAGGCAACAAAGTGAATGACGTGTGGCGGCAGCACGTGGCGGAAATTGGCGAACGACTGCAAACGGAGCCAATCGACGGGTCGATCGCACTTTTGCCGCGCACCGACGGCCGGCGGTTCGCCTTTCAGCACACAATGGCGACGCCCGATGGCAAGTATTGGGTTCGACCGCTGGATAACGATCAGTACTTTCCCATGACATTGGCGGGTTTTGTGACTCGACTCGTAGCGACGGAAGAGGGCGACCGGCGCTACGGCACCTGGCGACTGGCAAAGGAGTTTCGGGACATTGAACTGCCACGGTCCGATCTGGTGCATGAAGCCAACGTGCCATGGCAGGAATGGGTGCAATTTGTGCTTAGTAGCTTGGGATTCGAATTTGTGGATACAGTGGAGAATCGAACGGTGTGGATCGCCAAGCACGATGGCCGTGACTTGAAGCCCTGGCAAGAAGTGAAGCCGCCTGTGCCGTATATCGTCGAGGGTGGCGTCGAGAAGAAGGGCCTTGTGAGGCCGGGCGTCGGTCACAGGCTCGTGCCGGCCACGATGAAGCAACTATTCGCAGATTTCAATCGGCTGCTGGGCGATCTCGACGCCGACAAGCCGTGGATCATCGACCAGACCGGGCTGCCGCAGCCACCGCCGTATGATTCGGAGCAGCACGGCACTCCTCGCGAGTACAGTGAGAACGTCTTGCCGGCCTATTACGTCGCAACGGATTCACCGTGGTTCGCCGGCCAGGAATCGATTGACATGGCGCGCGAATGGTACGCGAAAGAGTTTGGGATCACCTTTACCGAGGAAACCCGGATGGTGACGGTCCACGTCATCCGCCGCAAGCAATAGGCGAGCGGCGAACTTCCGCATGGGCATGGCACGGCTGCGACGCAACAGAGGTGGCGCGCCGGAGCAGTTCTCCGGGAGGGCTGAAGGTTGAGAGTACGACGGGACCCTCAATGGCGCATCGCGCAATTGCTTCCCGACCAAGATGGTCGGGCTATGTATGCTCACCCGGCCCTCTCCCGCCACGGCGGGTCTTCGATCGGAGGGAGAGGGAGTCTTGGGGGACCAGCCGGTGGCATGCGCGCGTTCTACCGCGTTGCTCGCCGAACGATCGATTGATTGAGATAGGCGAGGATGGCGGCGAGGATCCAGAGGAGTGCGCTTTGCGGCTCGGGAACGGTGGCGGTCGCGCTTGCGGAGCCGGCGAAGGAGCGACCGAAATTTGTGCGCCACATGTGGTACTCCACCTGGTTCCCTGACGTTTTGCGCCATCGCACGTAGTCGGAGGCGTCCACCAGGCTGTCCGAATTGAAGTCGCCGGGCGGCCCGAAAATCAGTTGCGGCGAAAATGGCGAGAATCCGTTGTCGTCTTCCTTGTTGCTCGCCGCCGACCAGGGGCTGCCCAGCGGGTTGTCAGGATTCGCCGTGTCGGAGTCATAACCGACGTCAGTGGTAAGGGTCGTTTGCTCTTTGGGGTTAAACAAGTAGTTGAAGTTTCTCCAGTCGGTGATGGGAACCTTTCCATCGTGAACGATTCCGGCCACGATCGTCACGGAAGTCTTCCTGGCGTTGAGTGCAGCGACCAGGAAATTGTTGAGCGCGTCGCTCGAGAAGACGAGCGCGCCGCCGACGGGAAGGCGGTTTTGCGGAGGCACCTCGGGGAACACGGCGACGCCGAGCGGCGTGAGCGGCGCGCGCAAGGGGCCGCCGCCATCGGGATCAACGAAGTCGTAATCTTTCGTGCCGTTATTGCCATCGCTGGCAATGCCCGGTGCGTTTGAGTACGTAATGGTGGCTTCGGACCAGGTGTTGCCCGGATGGTCGCGATCGAGTCCATAGAACGCGAGGCCGGTGCGGAAATCGAAGTTGTTTCCCGGCGGCGTGGGGTCGTGAACGCGGTTCGGAGTCAAGTTCGAATTCCGGTAGGTCAAACGCAGGGCGGTTGCTTGATTGGGGACGTCGAACTGGCCTGTGATATCGAACTTCATGTACATGGCACTGAAGCGGTCGTTGACGTCGCTTGCGCCTGCGGGGAAGTTGTCGACTATGCGCGTTGCCAATTCGGTGCTGGCGCCAAGATTGGTGGCGGGCTGATGGTCGCGCACTTCGGCGTCGGCGCCCGCACCTTTGCTGGTCGCGATGACGACCGCACCGGCGGCCGGCGCAAGCGGAACGGCAATTGAGATTGCAAGCGCGATGATGCAACTACGGCACGCGTTCATCGGACCGTACCTCGCAACGATGAGATGTCGAAATGTGATGACGGCCGCGGCACATACGATGAGAATGCAGCTCCACGCGAGTGCGACTGCTACTCCTATGCTCGGGCGCCAGAGGTTTTATTTCCGGCCGAGCTTAGTGTAATCGGCGAATGAGGCCAGCGGGAGTAAATGCGTCAGCTGGTTCCCAGAAAACGTGCTTCACGACGACCTAAAAAAACATGCCCACGCCGGGCCGTGGGCATGGCACGCGGAACCCTCCCCTGGCCCCACCCTAAAAGGGAGGGGAAGTTCTGCGGCCGAACCCTGCCCGTTACCCTTTCCAACCAGGGAGGTTTTCTCGGTGCCGAACGCGCCGGCGCGTAACGATTCTCCGGTTCGAGCCGACGGTAAGGCCTGTGCAGCGAGACGGCCGGTTTTTTTGACCAATGCGGATTCGTGTCGCAGACTTCTAATGCCAACGAACACTCGGCACTTATCAAATCCTTATCGTTAGCTGCTTTTCTTTCGTTTGTTACTGGGGTTCAGGGCAGAGCTCCAGCGGACAGGGGCATATCGACCGCAAGGTCTGGACGCAAAACCACGGGTTCTCCCGGACCGGGGAGCGCCAGGTTGCGGAATGAGTGTTTACTTTTTACCAAGCGCAAGGTCGCCACGGGTCGTTCGCGCGCGGTCTTGCAGAACTGTGTTAATCAACTGAGGGCCCTGCTCGCTCACCATCCGCGGATCAGCGGTCGCTCCTGCGTGTGACGCGGAGCTGCCGCGCGAAATTGCCGACGGTGATCCTGCAATCTTCCGGAAGGAGGACAACATGTTTCGCTTCCATTGGACGTCGGTAAACTATTCCAGCGCTTATCTATTGAGCTTTGCGCTGATGCTGGCATCGAGTGCTGTCTGTGCCGCAGAACCGTCCGGGAAAAACTGGCACCACGACTGGGATAGCGCCTGGGACGCGTCGCAGGCCGAAGGGCGTCCGATCCTGATTTTCGTCACCAAGAAGTGCTGCTACTACTGCGACAAGATGCGCAACGACACTTACGGCAACAGCAATGTTCTCGATGACATCAATCGCGATTTCGTGCCGTTGACGATCGACTCGGATCGCTATCCGGATATCGCGAGCAAGTACAATGTGCGACTCTTTCCCACGACGGTGATCATAGGAAGTGACGCCGAAGTGATCGGTACGAAAGCCGGCTACATGGGCCCCGAGCAGATGCGCTCGTGGCTGAAGGCGTACGGCACGCGGGTGGCGAAGCGGTAGGCTGGCGGCCGTAATCAGTTTTGCATCGAGCCAAGGGCCGGCGAGTGATCGCCGGCTCTTTGGCCGCGCGCACGGAAGCGCCGGTGACGCGCACGCTGGCGACGAGCAACAGCACCGATCGCAATCGTGGAGATCCCTTTCGGCTTTCGCGCGAGAGGCGGCTGGCTTGCAATCCGCGGATTTTTTGCTGTTTGACTTGAGAAGCTAATTCTTGCGTTGGCAGTTGCGCCTTTTAATCCGGCCGTTGGTTGGCCTACGTAACCTCGCCAGTCAAGCAGCGATAGGAGCGGCAAACTATGCTGCCGTTTTCAATCATCCCGCTCGTTCTCGCCTGTGGCTTCTTATTGACTTGGGCCTGCGTTGTCTGGCTCGAATACAGGGTGAACGTGGACGCGGCCCATGATGATGCCGAGGCACCCAGCGGTGTCGACTATTTTGGCGGCAGCTCCGTGGGGCGAACACGCGATAACACCCGCGCGGCCTGATTGGCCGGGCAGTCATTCGAAGTCGTGGCGGAGTTTTTTGGCGACTTGCTGCCAGATGTGGATCGCACCGGCGGCGAAGCCGTGGATGTATTCGCTGGACTTCATCATCTCGCCGTAGGCTGGACTGAAGGCTTTGGGTTGGCCGACGAGCTGCACGACGACTTCGGCGGGCTGGCGTTTGTTGTCGACCGTGGAGAGCCAGTTTTCGGCGTTCGTGCCGGTTTGACGCTTGGCGTCGCGACGTGCGGCCCAGAGGCGATGCAACTGGGCGGCCGTGGCTTGGCGCGTCGCCCACTTCTCGCCCTGTAGGCGACCTTGATGGAACAGCTCGCTGCGCGACTGACCTTGTGTTGCGCGCAGGCGGGCGACGACGTCTTCGATGCGGACGTCATCTTTCTTCGTGTTGATGCGGGCCACCTCGGCGGCGAAGGCGCGGGCCGCCACGGCGGACCAATTCACCTCGTCGCCGCAGGCTTTCATGCGGCGGCGCAGGTCGGCGGGGAGCGAGATCGTGGTGCGGACGAAGCCGCGGCGCTTCTTTTTGGGCATGGCGGACTCCTTTATGTACTAATTATGCATTGAGTGCATAATAGAGTCAAGGGCCAATCCGAGCCCGCGACTTGCCCGGGCGACAACCGCGGCCAGCCAAAACATCGTAAACCAGATGGTCGCGATTACTCGATTGCGACGCGGAGAAGCCGTGATATACCGCTCTAGTGCTCCCGGACGGTCCAGCCAGGAGCTGATCGTGGCAGGGCTGCAAGTCAACAGCGGCGGCAGATCGAACCGGTTCGCCGCTTTGGAGTGCGAGCACAAAGAGAAGCCAGGCCAGCCAGCGCTAATAGCAAAGTCGTCGGCTCGGGGATGACGGCAATTCCAACGGGGTAAAAACCAAGAACCTCAGTGAGTCCGCTGAGTACGGGTTCCCCACCGCTTCCGTCGAGTCGGGAGCGGAAGATGCCGCCTTCCTGCGTCCAGTATAGTCGTCGACTAGCGATGTCAATTGTCATATCGCGCGGGTGCGTGAGGTTTGCCGGCACAAAATGGGAAATCGCTCCGCTCGGCAAAGGAATCGTATAGATGCGACTATCATCCTCGTCGTTTAGGTAAAGCCGGTTTTCGAGCGGGTCAAGAAATACGCTTTCCAAGCGGCCAAAGTTTGCATTGGGCATTGGCCCGTCGATTAGCAGGCTAGCGTCCGTGCCATCGAGGTTCGAGCGGTATAAGTCGGCAGCATTCTCGATCGTCCAGTACAAGCGGCCGGCACTCGAGTCGACGCCGATCGCGGTAACGCCGTCTCCGGTAAAGGTGGTGAGGAGCTGCGGACTTGTTCCATCCAGATTTGCTCGATGAATCGACAGGTTATCGTCGCTGCCAAAGTACATTTTGCGTCCCGGGACATCGATCGCAATCACGTTCGCCCCATTGCCGTTGTCGAGCACCGTTTCCGCATTTGTGCCGTCCAGGTTGGCCCGGCGGATTTGATTGACGGCGCCATCGAGCGTCCAATACACCTTGCGTTCAACTGGATCGATGGCAATCGACTCGGGCGCTGTGGGCAAATTGGAGACGATCGAGTGCGGGTTGCCGCCAGTGAAGGTCGCAGTCCAAATCTCATTTCGCAACGTGTCGGACCAGAAAATATGCTGAGCAAATGTCGGGATTGGCATTGCGAAGATGAGACAAGTTATGAGAACGAATCCCACGTTAGCAGGGCGGGGCGAATGCAACATGGCAACCCTCAAATTGCGAAACTTGTATCGATTGCGATCATTAGACCCTCAGTGGAACGCAATTACGCGCTTAAGCTAAGCGGCCGGCTCTAGAAAATCAACTATCGGGGCGAACGAGGTGCCGACGTGCGGGCGAGAAAATGCTTTGTTGAACCTGGTATCGAGGGTGGGGAGCGACGCCGGCACAGCTCCGAATGAGAAAGAAAAAGCGGCGGGCTTGGCCGCCCGCCGCTTGTCAGTTTCGAGCCGGGAAGATGATGGTTTACATGTCATAGTACAGGCAGAACTCGTAGGGATGCGGGCGGAGGGCCATTGCGTCGACTTCGTTCTTCTGCTTGTAGCTGATCCAGGTGTTGATCACGTCCTCGGTGAACACGTCGCCGCGCAAGAGGAACTCGTGGTCCTTCGCCAGCGCGCTGAGCGATTCGCCCAGTGAGCCGGGCGTCTTGGGCACCTCGGCAAGCTCTTCCGGCGCGAGGTCGTAAATATCCTTGTCGAGCGGCTCGCCCGGATGGATCTTGTTCTGGATGCCATCCAGCGCGGCCATCATGCACGTGGCGAACGCCAGGTACGGATTGCAGCTCGGGTCCGGGCAGCGGAACTCGACACGCTTCGCTTTCGGGCTCGGGCTGTACATCGGAATGCGGCACGAGGCCGAGCGGTTGCGCTGCGAGTAGGCCAGGTTGACCGGCGCTTCGTAACCCGGCACCAGGCGCTTATAGCTGTTGGTGGTAGGATTGGTGAAGGCCAGGATCGCCGGGGCGTGCTTCAAGAGGCCGCCGATGGCAAACAGGCCCATCTCCGAAAGGCCCGCGTAGCCGTTGCCGGCGAACAGCGGGTTGCCGCCCTTCCAGAACGAGATGTGCGTGTGCATGCCGGAGCCGTTGTCGCTAAACAGCGGCTTGGGCATGAACGTGACGGTCTTGTTGTACTTCTTGGCGACGTTCTTGATGATGTACTTGTAAAGGCACATGTTGTCGCCCATCTTCACGAGGTCGGTGAATCGCAAGTCGATCTCGCTCTGGCCGGCGGTGGCCACCTCATGGTGCTGCGCCTCGACGTCGAGGCCGCACTCGATCATCGTAACCATCATCTCGTTGCGGATATTCATGAGGGCGTCGGCGGGCGGCACGGGGAAGTAACCCTCCTTGTGGCGCAGCTTGTAGCCGAGGTTTGTCTTGCCGATGGAGGTGTAATCCTTGCCGCGGTTCCACTGGCCTTCTTCGCTATCGATGTAGAAGTAGCCGGCGTTGGGCGTCTGGTCGAAGCGGATGTCGTCGAAGATAAAGAACTCGGCTTCGGGGCCGATGAAGCAGGTGTCGGCAACGCCGGTGCTCTTGAGATAATTCACGGCCTTGCGGGCCACGTTGCGCGGGTCACGCGTGTAGTCTTCGCGCGTGATCGGGTCCTGCACGTTGCAGATCATGCACAGCGTGGGAATGTCGGTGAACGGATCGACGAAGGCGGTGTCGGCCACGGGCAAGAGCAGCATGTCGCTTTCGTTGATGGCCTGCCAGCCGCGGATGCTGGAGCCGTCGAAGCCCAGGCCGTCTTCGAACACTTCTTCATCGAGTTTCGAAACCGGGATCGTGAAGTGCTGCCAGATGCCGGGGAAATCCATGAAGCGCAGATCAACCGCTTTGATGTCGCGCTCGCGGCACATCGCCAGGACGGTTTGAGGGGTCATTGCTGCCATGTTTGGCTCTCCAGAACGAGGGGGAGATGTGTGTCTAGCTGGGAGCGGGGAGCACGGAGCGTGGAGTATGAATCAACTCCATGCTCCCTGCTCCAAGCTCCCTGCTTATAAAAAAGCGGTCAGCCGCAGCCGTAAGGAGTCGGCTTCGGTGACCGCCTGGAACCGGAGATTTTAGCGGATTCGCTGAGGCTTGAAAATGGCCCGGCGACGCTGGATTTTGAAGGAAACGCGGCGGCCGTCCGGCTACTGACGCTCCATTTGAACGGCGGCGAAGCCGTTCGGCGAGAGCACGTCGTAACCGCCATCTTCTTCGGTCATCACGTACACTCGCGTTTTGGCGCCGATCTCGGGGACTCGTCGATGACCATAGTGGCTCGGCTCGGGCGGGCCATCGCCCGTAAAACGCTTCTGCCAAAAACGTACGTAGGCCAGTCGGCCCTCGTGCTCGCCTTTCTCTACGTCCGCCACTTGTATTTCGGCGACGCTATAAGTGAACTCCCACTTCGGCGACGCGCGCTCCACGGCGGAATAAATCTTCACGACCTTGCCGCTAAAGATGTGCGAGGCAAGCTCCTCGAGCTGGTCAGGCGTCTTGTTGGGGATCTCGGCATAGGCAACACCGGCCAGGCCCGCGACCGACACGCTGGCGATTGATAGCAAATTGCGAATCAGGTGGTGCATTGGAACGGCTCCTTAAATGAGTTGATCCACAAGCCTTTTGATGCGCCTTCTAAAAAAAAGTTCCAATGCAGCCACCTTGTCTGGTAAAGATTTACGCACGAATGGCCGCGGCGACTTCAACCTAATTTTGTTACCGCTCGACCTTCGGCGTGCGGACTCGGACGTTATCAATAAACACCAGGTCGCCCCGCGCGCCATGGACCGCATGCAGCTGCAACGTGTTGGCCACCACCCCGTCGGGCACTTCCGCTTCCAGCACGAGCGTTTCATCCACAAACATTCGCAGACGCCCTTCATGGCGAACGGTTCGAATATGATAGGTCCGGTCGGGCGCGAGAGTGAAGTCTTCCTGCTTTCTGGCAATCTCTTGAAATACCGAGTCCGCCGGTAGGATCAGCACGGCGAACCCCTTCTCGCCTCGGTTATAAAACATCCCGGTGCGGCTAACATGCGCCGCGATGAGCCACTCTCGATCAACACGACCGACCAGCTTGGTCTCGAAGCTGATTTGGGCGCCAGTTCGAAGGTCGTAACTGACTTCAACGTTTTCAGGCAGCCGTGGGCGTGCGGCGATCGTTGCGGCATAGGCCGAGCTGATGCCGGTTTCGCGGCCCAGCACGCCGCGCGCGACTCCGCTGGCGATGCTCCAATTGCCGTTAACAATATTCCAATCGTCACCCAGCTCGCGACGTTCGAAATCGTCTTCGAAAAGCACGATCCAGTCGGCCTCGTTTTCATGAGAGCGCGGCGGAAGCTGACGCAGTGACAGGCGCGGGTCATCGCCACTGCAGACGAGCGTCTGGCCGTCTGGACTCATTCGCGCGCGAGAGACCTCACCAGCGAAATCTCGCAACGCCAAGAGGCTCTCGCCAGACGCCACATCCCACAGCCTGGCCGAACCATCGAGGCTGCAGCTAATCAATCGGTTCTGGCTGGCAAAAGAAACATCTTTCACTGCTCCTGAATGATCGAACTTCCTCCACACCACGCTTCCGGACTCGACGTCAAATATCGCAACCGACGAGTCGCCGCCGGCCGCCAGCAGCTTGCCGTCGTCGGAAAACGCCACTGAATAATACACTTCGCCAAGCTGACCCATCGTCCGAATTTGCTCGGCGGAATCGGAATCCCAAACGTGAATCTGGCCATCGGCGCCGCAAATCGCGATGAGGCGATCATCGTGCGATACGGCCAGCCCGTTGATTGCGGATCCGCCCGCGCGAATTCTGTTGAGGATCTGTTCTCGCTCAACATCCCAGATGATTAATTCGCCTTTCCGCTGAGTCTGATGACCGGAGCCCGCGACGAGACGTTTACCGTCGGAAGTAAAGCGGAGTTGTGTAATCGCGGCCGTCTGCCCGCTGAGTGTATGGAGTATTTTCCCTGTATCCCGCCGCCATAGGACGACTTTTCCGGGTTTTTGGCTCGGGGAAATGGAAAACCGCCCCGTCCTGACAATGGCGTTGTCATTCCACGCTCCCGAGCCCGCTGCAACCAATTCTCCGTCCTTGCTTACGCGCACGGCCCACGTGTTCTCGCCGTGTCCGGTGAAGTCGCGGATGACGCGTTTTTTGGCAATGTCCCAAAGCTTGACGGTTCCGTCCCGCGAACAACTGACCAATGATTTGCCGTCGGGCGTGAAGTCGATGTCCATCACGGCTCCCTCGTGCCCGAACAACCAATCGAGATCCTGGCGATAATCGGGGGCGGCCTGCCTGCTACTCAATGCCACATTTTCACCTTCGCCTGCGCCGCTAGTTGATGGGCTTGATGGGAGCGCATCGCCGGCGTGCGCATCCCAGATTTTAATGGTTGCATCTGAACCGCCCGTCGCGAGCAAGGTGCCGTCGGCATTGAACGCGATTTCCGGAAAGGTGTTGCGATCCGAACGCCGGTGCCCGCGCAGACATAAGAGCTCACGCCCCGTATCAACATCCCACAAGCGGGCCGTGTTATCGCTACCCCACGATGCCAGGACGGGCTCGGTGGGCGAAAACTCGAACTTCTGCACAAACCCGCGATGCCCGTGCATCATCGCTTTGCGCTGGCCGCTCGCCACGTCCCAAACGGCAATCACCTCGCCGGTGCCGGATGCCAACAGGGTGCCGTCGCGATTGAAGGCGGGATAACTCCAGTTTCCACCCTCGCGAGCCTTCATGAGCCCGTCGCCCGATGCGACATCATGCACGATAAGCCATCCGTCGGGCGACTTCCAACCGACGCGCCTCCCGTCGGGACTGAGAGCGATCACAAAATACTGATCGCCGACGGGCCCCTTGAACGCGCGCAACTCCGCGCCGGTCTTGGTATCCCAAACGCGAATGACGCCGTCTTGGCGGCCCGTCGTGGCCACCTTGCTTCCGTCCTCGCTCAAGTGCGGAAAGTTGATGCCGCCCGCATGTCCGGCGATGTGGTTGATTGTTCGTCCCGTGAGGACGTCAAACACCGACAATCGCCCCGTGCTTTTCCCGATCTCAATCCTTCCGGCCAGAAACAGGTCGAGGTCGCGCAGGCCTTTCTGCAGTGTTCCGCTGGGGTGGCCGACAGCGGTGGTTCCGTCCCGGCTGATGCCCCAGCCGGTGAAGGGGTGTTGCGCAACAATTTGGCCCGATTCCAGATTCCAGACGAGCACTCGCCCTTCATCAAACACAAATCCCGCCAGATGCTTTCCATCCTTGTGGAAGGCAAAGCGGTTGGGCATCGAGCGCAAGCCACGCAATGTGATCTTTTCCGTGTGACAAAGGTGCTTGAGGTAGTCCCACTCCCAGCCGCGCAGATCGCTGCGCGTGCCGTCCAGCAGATCTTCGCACTGCATGATATTGGCGCTGGCCCACTCCCGCGCGGCAAGAGAAATTGTGCGCGCGTAGGCGATGCGCTGGGACATTTCGCGAGCTTCCGCTAGGTTCTTCTGCGCCAGCTCCGCTTCCTGGCGAGCGCGCGTTTCCGCCTCTGCCAGGCGCTGGGCGGCCTGTTCGTTTTCGCGCGCACGCTCTTCGCTTTGCTCGGCCGATCGTTTGAGCGCGAGGGCCGCGATCTCGCCCTTTTGGGCCGCTTCGGCCAGCCTGCCTTGGCGCACGGCCACTACTGGTCCGGTCACCGCGACAAACGATACGAGTGCCGCCAGCGCGGCGCTCAGCCCGGCAGTGACCGGCCTGCGCTGGCACCATCGCCAGGCCCTTGCCGCGCGCGAGATTGGACGCGAGTGGATCGGCTCGCCACTGAGAAATCGGTACAGCTCCTCAGACAATTCCTGAGCCGTGGAAAAACGCCGGTTCGGGTCTTTCTCAAGGCACTTGAGCGTGATCGTCTCCAGGTCCTTGGAAATGTTCGCGTTGAGCTTCCGCGGGCTGGGCGGGTCGTCGTGGATGACTTGCTTGATCAGCATCCGGGCGTTGCCGCGAAAGGGAAGCTCGCCCGTGAGGAGCTGGAACAGGATTACACCGAGCGAATAAACGTCGCTGCGGCGGTCGGCGCGGTGGGCTTCCCCTTCGGCCTGTTCCGGCGACATGTAGGCCGGCGTGCCCAGCACCTGGCCGTCGGTCGTCATGGTGACCTCGCCGGCTTCGCGCCGCGCGAGGCCGAAGTCCATGAGGTGCGGCTCGCCGTCATAATCCATGATGATGTTGGCCGGCTTGAGGTCCCGGTGGACCACGCCCTGCTGATGGGCATGATGCAGGGCTCCTGCGATTTTCGCGCACAGCTCGGCGGCCTCTCGATTGGTGAGCTGCTGGCCGGTGAGCCAATCGCCGAGCGTTACGCCGCGCACAAAGTCACTGACGATGTAGACGCTCTCTCCGTCGCGGCCGACTTCGTGAACGCTGACAATATTCGGATGCTGCAACTGGGCGGCCGCGCGGGCCTCGCGGAAAAACTTTTCTTGCTCCTCGGCGGTCATCGCTCCGGCGCGCGGGATCTTGATAGCGACCGTGCGATCGAGCTCTTTGTCACGGGCTTTCCACACGCTTCCGAAACCGCCGACGCCCAACCGCTCGATAAGCTCAAAGCGGCCCATCTTCGAAAGAGGCGGCGCCATCCGCGTGGCCTGGCTCTGATCCACCAGGCTGAAGTGGCTTCCACAAGCCGAGCACGTGAGATCGGTAAGGGTAGTATCGACCGCCACTGCCATGGGCACGCTGCAGCTTGGGCAGCGGACTTCGAGCCGGCCGGAGCTGGAAGGAGGCGGCCCATCGCGCGAGGGCGTCGCCTGATTCACGCCGTATGCGGCAGTGCCCATCAGCCGCGTTGCTTCTGGATCGGCGTTGGTGCGGTCGTCCGGCATTGCGTCTCCCGTTCAATCCGCTGCCAAGCGCCTCATAGCGCGAGCACTCGCGGCGGCGCGGAATGAAGAGACCGGCTTTAATCCGGTATTGCCTCCACAAACGCTGCATTATAGGGATGGCGGCGATGCAGCCACAAGCATTGCCGCCGCGCTAGCGTTGTTTGAGAAGCGTCGAGCGGACGACGTCATGGCCCGTCGCGGGGCTCTTGGCCATGCCGACGTTGGCGCTTTGCATGCGCAGCAAAAGACGACGCGGGTTTGTCGCCCGCGTCGTCTGGAGGTTTATAGGCAATTGCCGAGTCGCAACTTAGCCAACCGGCTGCAGGTCGCGCTCTGATTTGGGCGCGATCAATCGCAGCTGCACGATGCGGTCATCGGCCTTGGCCGGTACGCCGTTCACGACCGCACCGATAATGCGGATGCCGACGCCACGCAATAGCTCGGCTGCCTGGTAGATCTTCGGCATTTGGCTATGATCGCGACGCACCGAGAGAATGGCGCCGTCGCTGTACTGGCCGAAGATCAGGGCATCGGACATGCCGAGAACGGGCGCCCCGTCGATGATCACGAAGTCGTATTCGGCTCGCAGCTTGTCGAAGACCGGCTGCATTTGCTCGGTTGCCAGGGCATGAATCGCGTCCACGTCGCAGTAGCCGGCCGTGAGCAGCCACAGGCCTTCGGCATGCGTGGGCCGGATCACGTCGGCCACATCGACTTCGGCTCGCAGCACTTCGCACAAACCGTCTTCGAGCGGAACATCGAAGAGCGAATGCAGCGCGGGCCGGCGCATGTCGCCGTCGATAAGGAGCGTGCGTCTTCCGGCGCGAGCCAGGCTGGCCGCCAGCTGGCTGGCCACGGTGGTGCGGCCTTCCATCGTGGCGGCGCTAGTGATGAGCACTACCTGCCGCCGCTTCGAGGTCGAGTCGTGCATGAGGATCGTCCGCACGCCGTCGATCGATTCGGTCAGTTGGGCAACAATCGGGTGCGTCGGGTCGAGTGCTCGGCGCGACGATAGCGAAGGCAGCGTGCCGACCACGCGGATGCCCAACCCCTCGTCAACCTGGCTGGGTCCATTGAGCCGACGATTGCGGAACTCGAAATAGCCCACGCCGAGGCAGGTCAAGCCGAACGCGGCAAGCCCGCCCAGGATGGAGATTGCGTAGTGCTGGGCCTTGTTGATGCCCTTTTGGGGCTCGGCCGGCTGGATCAATTTGATTTGCTGCGGAGCACTTTCCTCAACCTCGAGCGTCCCGAGCTTGATGCTCATGTCGTTGGCGATTTCCTGCTTCTGGTCGAGTGCCTGTTTGCGCTGTTCCAAGTCGATCGAGATCTTTTCGCGGTTGGTCAGCGCGGTCATGGCTTCCTCGAGCGCTTTGTTGACGCCGGCCAGTTGCATCTGAGCGATCCGAGAGTTCGTTTGAAATTCGTTTTGCAGCTGCCGCAGCATGAGGTTCGGCTTGGTCCTGCGCTCGCGTTCGATTTGCGCCTTAATTCCAGCCTTGTAGTTTTGAATTTGCGCGTTGACCTGACCAATCTGTTGATTAAGACCGCTTGCGCCGCGAGAGCGGCCGGCGCGGCCTTGGCCGGACATCCGCATCTGCGACATTTGCAGTTCCATTAACTGCTGCTTGAGCAGTATGTACTGGGTATCCTCGGCAAGCGCCTCCTCGACCTGCAGGTCGAGGAACTGCGGATCGTCGATCCGGCTTTTGTTGATCATATATTCATTCTGCAATTGGAACAGCTGTTTCTCCAGCTCGGACTTCTGCTTTCGCAGATGCGAGATGTCGTTGATCAACAGGTCGGTCTTCGTATTTCGCTCGGTGGCTTCGGGCCGGTCGCCGCCTTCGGCGATTTCCAGGAAGTCCTCCCAGTCGGACGTGATCTCCTCTTGCAGCTTTTTCAGGCTCTTGGCCACCAGATCGCTGGTTCCCTTCCGTCGCTGAGAAGCCTTGAAAACAACTTCCTCTTCGTAGGCCTTGGCGACAGCGTTCACCAATTGCACAAGGTCCTCGACGGGCGCATTCTCTGTGAGAGAGATGCTGAGAATCTCACCTTGTTGCGGGAACTCAACGTCGAGGTTGTATTGCAGCCATTCGACCTTATCGGGGACGCCGGCCAGCACGCTCAGGCTGCTGATGTCGACTGGTCGCACGGCGGCTTGCAGCACGAAATAGCTTTTCAGAAGGGCCAGTTGAGTCTTTCTTACGATTTCGAACTCCTGTGGGGTCTGCCGCCGCCCATCGTCGAACACCAATGTCTCCTCTTGGCTCGCAACCTGAAACAGCGCGGTGGCGGAAGTCGACTCGGGAAAGGCAAACCACAATCCGATTGCGGCGGCGGCCGCGGCCACCAGGCCCAGGCCCACGGCCAGCATCCAGCGGCGGCGTATCGCGTGAAGGAATGTATTCGCATCCATGCCGCCGCGGAGCACCTGCTGCGGGCCGAACACCGGGGCGGTGGGAATTGCCATCGCGTGCGGCGCTCCATTGGACTGAACCACCAGAGCGCCATCCGGGTGGTCCGGCGCGCCGATCATCGCGTGCTGGGAATCGGGAGAGTGGGAGTGATCGTCAACGTGACTGGCCATCGAAGACTCTCATGCGAAGAGGGTGCGGCCGGCACTCGGGCCGGCAGGAATATCAGCTAGGCTCCGGGTGGGTTCGAATTGCAAGTGGCACGCCAAACGGGCCCAGCGTCGGTCGCTGGGCCCAGGCACCGGGCTTTCAGCGGCTTGCCGGCAGGCGCCAAACCGACGCGAAGCTCGAATCGATGCTTTTTTTCAACACGTGTCGCCATTTTTCAACGCCGCGTACGCGGCTTAACGGGCGGGAAGGGGCACGCTGCGCCCGCCGCCCACCGGCTTGATCTGAACGCTGTCGACGGGCACGGTGACGCGCTCCAGAATCTGAAGCTCCAGCCATAAGAATCCAAGCGCCAGCGGCATCATGAAATATCCGGCCCAGTCGTGGCCCAGCTTTTGTGCGAAATGATTGTCCTGCCCCACCATGATGTAAAGCAGCCCCGTGACCGTAATGCGGATAATGTTCACGGCCAGCGCGATCGGAATCGCGCTAAGGACGATGACGAACTTGTCCCACCACGGTCGCTCGACGAGGAAAATCATCAATACGGCCATGGCGCCAAAAATCGTGACCATGCGCAGTCCCGCGCAGGCTTCGGCGATATTCAAGGGCTGGTCCATGCCCGGTATGCTGATCAAGTTGCCTTCGCGGAAGGCGGAGATGCCCATCGTCTGCAGCACGAAGGTGCTGCACATGCTGGCGATCTTTTGAAGATTGCCAAGAATCGCGCGTTCCAGCACGTTCGGCCAGGGGAACATGAATACGAGAATTGCCAGCGCGGGCCAGGCCCACTCAATCACGCGCATGCCGCCGACCAGCAAGAACACGCCGAAGATCGCCGGTATGAACGAAATCCGATCGATCGGCTGCATGCCGTATTCGGCCGCGTACAGCCGCGCCAACAAACCCGCAGCCACCAGGCCCAGGCCGATCCAGCGTTCCATCGGCGGAACTTCTTCAAACGGCTGAAAGCGCATCCACAAAAGCCCGAGCGCTCCGAGCGGCACGAGCCAGCCGTGAGAATAAAGCCCTTCTTGCCAGTAGGCGCTCGTGAGGGCAAACATATCCCAATACGCCACGACGAGGAGCAGCACGAGGCCGCCAAGGATCAATAGCGGCGTGCGCTGCGAAGGATCGGTCCACGAAATCGGCTGCGCGACAGCCGCCGGTCGGCCCGGCTGCACCGGACGGATTGGATCTTTTCGATGCGGAGTCAAAACGGGCGGAGTCACTTGAGCCATGGAACGCAGAACCTCGAGCGATGACGTCTGAAAACCAATTTAGCGGTGACGAGGCAAGAATCGCCAAGCGCGGCCTCGAGAACGGTTCTCGGCAGCGGCGACAATCCCAGCCGGGCCTGTGGAATCTGCTCCCCTGCGCGTGCGCGCCTGCCGGCGCGACTGCATGCGACAAGTGCGGCGAAGGCCTGCCCCAACTTCACAATGCGCGCCACTCGCCGTCGTGATCCACGTGGGCCCGCATCCGATCCCAAAGAATTGCGGACCCGGTTTCTCCATTCAGCGCGAAACGCTCATCGGCCCAGCCAAGTGTCGCGCGCCGTCTATCAATCGAGAATAAGCGGATGCGAAAAAACTGTCAAACAATCGTTCGCCGTCCCCGCCCACTCCGTTCGCCACCTTCTCCTCAAATTACCGAACAATCCCAAGCGCCCTCGGCAAATCAATCAAAGTCCTAACGAGTATCGCTAATAGGACAATCGGGACGCCCCGAGCCGAATCGCGTCGCGCCGGTCCGCAGCCAATTCCGCCGGCGTGCGCTAATACGCTCGCGACGCGCTCACGGTTCGCACGTGCGCCAAAA
>DASXWB010000561.1:0-4371 GCA_036503915.1 Lacipirellulaceae bacterium
TCCGGCGAAGCCGACGCGTTTTATCGGATTGACCGACGCACAAGGCCATTTTGCGATGCGCAGCGATGAGGGCGATTCCGACGGCATGCCCGCGGGCAAGTATCGAGTCACCCTGACGACTGCGGTCGCGGCGGCCGGAGCGGACGAAACAACGCCGGTGCCGCGAGAGCGCGTGCCGGCAAAATACCGTGACGGCAGCTTGCAATTCGAAGTGCCGGAGGGCGGCACTCAAGATGCCAATTTCGACCTCAAAAGCCGATAGGAACGTTTCTGGAACTCGGAACTTAACTTCAAGTGAAAATGTCAACGAATCTTACACCCGATAAACGGAGAACTTCGATGAAGTCTTGCCATGAGTATTCTCGCGAAGCCCTCGCCGCACGCCCGCGCGTGCCGGTTCTGTCTAGGATCAGCCGCACGAACGGGTTCATGAAAATCGCCGCCCTGGCTGCGGCGTGTGTGCTGATCGCCACCGTACCGGCCTCAGCCGCTGATATCGCCTGGGTTTCGTTCCACCCGGCCGATAACATGCCCTCTGCCGGTGCTGCGGCCGCCGGAATTGATTTCACAACTGCGCCCGACAAAGGTTATACCGACGTGCTCACGGCGGCTGGCCACAACGTCACCCGCTTCGTCACCTCCGACAACCCCGACGAGAACGTTCTCAACACGTTCGACCTGGTGATCATCAGCCGCTCGGTCAACAGCGGTCATTACGAGCTTGACCCCGAAACGGAAGATTGGAACACCAACATCGGCGCTCCGACGATGATCATGGGCGGCTACGTGCTTCGCAACGTCCGCCTGGGATACACGACCGGCGGCACCATTCCGGACACCGGTGGCGCGATCAACTTGCAGGTCAACAATTCGTCCCACCCGATCTTTGCCGGAATTCCGCTCACCGGAAACGTCACAACCAACACGTACACGACGGGCCTGGTGCAAATGCCTGTTGGTTCGATGGCCACGCAGCGCGGCATCTCGGTGAACACCGACCCTGTGACGGGTAACGGCACCGTGTTGGCCACCGTCGCTGGCACCACGGACCCGGCAGCCGGCGGTATGATCATCGGCGAATGGCAGCCGGGCGCTATCATGGGCACGAATCCCGCCGACATTCTGGGTGGCCATCGCGTCGTCTTCCTCAGCGGCAGTCGCGAGCACGCGGCGACCACCGACCCGCCGGCCCCCTCCAGCAGCGAAATCGCGGGCCAGTATGACCTCACGGCCACCGGCCAGCAGATGTTCCTCAACGCCGTCAATTACACGGCGGGCCTGGGATTTGTCGTTCCCGGCGACGTGAACCGCAACGGCGTCACCGACATCGGTGACTACAACATCATCCGCGACAACTTCCTTGCCACCAACAGGACTCGTGCCCAGGGCGATTTGCTCGACAACAACGTGGTCGACTTCGCCGACTTCCGCTATTGGAAGAATAACCGTACACCTGGCGGCGAGGGCAGCGAACTGAGCGATGAAGCCCTGCTGGCGGGTTTGGGCGTGCCGGAGCCGGGCAGCCTGGCACTCGCGCTGTTTGGGGCGCTGGCGTGGCTCGCGGCCTCGCGTCGCAGGGCAGGATAGTGGCGGAAAACTCGGCGGTCGCGCGATCATGTCTGAGGGAGCCGTGGAGAACCAACGGGCGCGCGACCGCCGGGGCAGAATCGCCGCTCGTTGATTATAATTGACAATAATGTTGCTCGATCGTTAAGCACCGGCGGCTTGGACGCGCAGCGTGCGCTCCAGCGGTCAACCACCGCTGCGACAACCTCCAAATTCTCCCCCATTCACCGCCATGAAGTTCCACGGCAGCCCGCGGCCACCGTGCCTCTTCTTCGGCGGCAAGGAATCATTCCGGCGGCCGCTCGTGCCGCGCCGTTTCCGCGCTTCGCATCGATCGCCAATTGCGGCTGTAGCTGCGGCCGCGTTTTGCTGGGCCATCATCGGCTCGTCCGGCATGGCCCAAGTCACCGGCCTCCGGATCGCCGACTACGCCACGATGCCCATGACCGGCTCCACCGCGTTTCCCTCCGCTACGGAAAACGGCGGATATTTGGCCCGAGTGAATTTTTTGGCCGAGGAGCCGGGTGGCGGGGATCGATTTTTCGTCAACGACCTCAATGGCCCGCTCTCCATTCTCGATCGCAGCAGCAAACAATTCACCACGTACCTCAATTTTAACGGCCGCGGCTCGGCGTCCGGATTGTTTGACAAGTTCACTTTTACGGGCGGTTTCGCCAACGGACTCATTACGTTTCAGTTCGATCCGGATTACCAAAATAACGGCAAGTTCTACACGGTTCATATGGAGGAGCCAGGCGCGAGCGGATCGTTGCTTCCAAACAACGCGAGCTTCCCCGGATTCAATACGGCTGGTTACTCGAATACGTCCTCCGTCGATGCTCCGGGTAGCGCATCGCGGCACACGGTGTTGATTCAATGGACGGACACAAACATTGCCAACGACACATTCGAAGGGACCGCGCGGGAGATCTTGCGCCTGGACATGGTGTCTCGCATTCATCCGTTAGGAGACCTCATCTTTAATCCGCTCGCCGGTCCGGGCGATCCCGATTGGCGTGTGATGTACCTTGCCGTCGGCGATGGAGGAGCGGGCGAGCAGTCGGGCACCACGCGCATGACGCCGCAGCGGCTCGATACTCTCAACGGCAAGATCCTGCGCATTATTCCTGACCTCGATTTACATACGGACACGAGCGCCGTAAGTCCGAACGGCCAGTATCGTATCCCGAATGACAACCCATACACTTCCGTAAACAACCCGTCGGTGCGCGACGAGTTGTATGCCGTCGGGCTGCGGAACCCGCACCGCATGAGCTGGGACGTCGATCCCGAGAATCCCGACAACCACCACCACATCGTGAACGACATCGGCCTGCACACCTGGGAAGAGGTCAACATCATCCAGCCCGGCCGCAACTTCGGTTACTCGCAGCGCGAGGGCAACCAGCAGCTGCTATCGAACAATTCCACCGTCCCCTTGGAGAGGGACGATACCATCCCGGTTCAAATCACAGGTTCGGTCACGGCCGGCACGATCGTTCCGACATATCCGGTCGCGCAATACGGCCATAATTTCGAATTCAGCCAGTTCATCGGCGACTCGATCTCGAGCGGCTACGTGTACCGCGGCAGCCGCATCCCCGAGCTTTATGGCAAGTATATCTTCGGCGAAATCACCACCGGCCAAATCTTTTACTGCGAGCTGGATGAGATGCTTGCGGCCGATGACGGTAATCCGTCAACCATGGCCGAGATCCACTCTCTCAAGATTCTGTGGGACGATCCGAACGATTCGCCCGACGAGGGGCCGCAAAGCTATTCGACGATCATGCCCGGAGGCGCCGTCCATGGCCCGATGTTCCAGATTGTCGAGCGGGCATACGAGTTCCGCGGCGGCCAGGATCCGAATTTGCCCGGAAACGCGGCGGTGACCGGCGGCAGCGTCGGCCGCGCCGACATTCGGATCCAGATCGACGACGCCGGCGAGCTTTATATCCTCTCGAAGAGCGACGGCATGATTCGAGCCATTGTCGGCACGACAGCCGCTATTCCCGGTGACTACAACCGCGACGGCCATGTCGATGCCGCCGATTACATCGTCTGGCGTAAAACCATGGGCCAAAACCTGGCCCTCTACAGCGGCGCCGACGGCAGCGGCAACGGCACCGTCGACGCCGCCGATTACGATTTCTGGCGCGAGCGCTTCGGCGACTCGCTCGGCAGCGGCGCAGGCAATACGGTCGAAGCGACTGTGCCGGAGCCAGCAGCGGCGCTGCTCATGTCGCTGTCCGCGCTGTGGATGTCGATTGCCATGCGCCGCCATCGCTCGAGCGTCGTTTCTGGAGAATAGCCGGACGGCACAGTTTACTCGCCGCGACGAGCGGTCCGGGTCATATTTCAGCATCTTAGAATCATGCACACGCAAACGGGCCGCCTTTTCATCATCCTGGCGTTGGTCGCCGCTGGAGTGATTTTCAATCAGGAATCCAGCCGCGGGCAAACCGCCCAGCAGGCGGACAATGTCCTGGGACAATCTAAGGTTGTCCGGCCAGAGGCGCAGGCTCAAGATTCGCAGCGCTCGGATGGCCACCGTTCGCGAGATCGTGGCCGTCGATCGGGCCGCCGCCGCAGGCCATCTAGCCGGCGCTCGGAGCGAGTACGGATGGAGCAGATCGAGGTCGCCAGCCCTAGCGGCCGCATCCGCATCGTCCTGCTGCCTAACGCCGAGCGCCTTGCCTACATGGTGAAAATGGGCGATGTCACGGTCATTGAGCCTTCCACGCTGCGCATGACCGTTGACGGGTTCGATCTGCCGTCCGGCGTCGTACTTGGAAAAGTCGAAAC
>DASXWB010000562.1:0-2744 GCA_036503915.1 Lacipirellulaceae bacterium
CATCGGTGAAAAGCCCGATTTGATCGTCCTGGACGTCGTGATGCCGGGCCGCAACGGTTTTCAGGCCTGCCGCGACCTCAAGAACGACGATCGGACCAAGAACATTCCCATCATCCTCTGTACCTCCAAAGGCAACGAAAGCGATAAGTTCTGGGGCCAGCAACAGGGCGCCAACGCCCATGTGGTCAAGCCGTTCAAAGGCGAGGAACTACTCGCCGCGGTGAAACGGGTGTTGGGATAACCATCATGGCTGCTGCGCAGAGCGCGACCTCCATCGCCACCCAGTACACCGATGCTGTGGCTCCAGGCCACGGGGGCGCAGCCCCGAACGCGGGCACGGCGACGATCCGTGCTGCGATCGTGTCGTTGGGAGGCGAACTGTTTACGATCGATCTTCAGAACGTGCGGGAAGTGTTTGTCGTGGAATCCATCACCCCGGTCCCCGGCATGCCGGCCGGATTGGTCGGTGTCACGAACCTGCGCGGATCGGTCGTGCCGTTGCTCGATTTGCGGCAGATGATCGGACTCACCGCCGAGAACGCCCTCAAGTATGCCGTCGTTATCAAGCACGGCAACTGGCAAGTCGGGGTCTTGGTGGATACGGTTCCCGAGATTCGCACCCTGTCGAAGGATCAGTTTTTACCGGCTCCAGTCGGCACAGGGGACGGGGGCAATCCCTTTGTATCGACCGTCGTAAACCTGGAAGACCGGCTGCGTGGCGTATTGGAGACGTCCGTCGTGCTTTCGCATTTCGAGGGCACAGGCTGAATGGAAGATCGTGAAGACAGGGTGTGAAGCTCATGGCTCGATCGGATCGCGAGCGAGAAGGAGGAGGTTCCCATGTTGAGGCTCAATTTCTTTCAATGGTTTGAGAACTTAAAGACACAGGCCAAACTTCTGACGGTGTTCGGATTGGTCGGTATGATCATCGCCGCGATGGCCGGCGTGGGCATCGTGACCAACGGCCGGTTGTCCACACAAGCGGAAACGGTGTACGCGGAATATACGGTTCCGTTGACCGAGTTCAACCAGCTTCTCTTCAACGTCAACCGCTACCACGAAGCGTTGTTGGATGTTGCGAGAACGACGCGCGCCTCGGACTTCGAGATTGAGGTGAAGGACATCGCGCCCTACCGTGGCGAAGTGGATCGCCTCATCGCCAGCTACGAGAGAACGACGATGCGTGTGTCGACCACAGGTCGCGACGAAGCGAAGGACCTGGCTGAATTGAAGACCGCGCTCAACGAGTTCTTCAACCAAGGCGACGCCGCGATCGGCACCATCAAAGAGAGCTACGAGAACAAGTCTTTGAGCGCGGGCCAGGCGTTGGCCATGCGGGACTTGGGCGCTCTCGCCATCACGGTGAGCTTGAGCCCGGCCTATGAGAAGGTGACGCAGCGCCACGCCGAACAGATCAAGACCATGTCCGAAGTCGCCAAGGACCTCTCGGATGAAGCGAAAACCATGGCGGCCAACGCGACCCTCATTCTGGTCGTCGGCGGTATTGCCGCCGTGCTGTTGGGGTTGGCCCTCGGATACTGGGTGGCGCACAAACTGTCCCTGGGTATCGGACAGGTCGCCAACGTGGCCCAAATGGCCGCGAGCGGCAACTATCAAGCGCGCGCCAAAATCACTTCGAAAGACGAACTGGGCCAGATGGCCACGTCGTTCAACGCCATGTTGGACCGTATTACGGCCCTCGTGACGTCGGAGTCCGAACGTGACGAGATGCAGAAGCGGTTGATGAACTTCCTCGTGCTCGTGTCGGACGTCGGTAAAGGCGACCTCACCAAGCGCGGTGAAGTGACGGCGGATATGTTCGGTAACCTGGCGGACGGTTTCAACCTCATGATCGCCCGGTTCGGACAGTTGCTCAAACAGGTCCGTGAGGCGGCCGAACGCGTCAACAAGTCAGCCGGTACCTTGCGCGACAGCGCCGGTCAGATGGCCGGTACCGCCAAACACCAAGCGGACGAGTCGGTGAAGACCCTGAGCGCCGTCGAGCAGCTGGCCGCTCAAATGCGTCAGGTCGCAGAGACCGCCGGCGCGTCGTCCGAATCCGCCAAGCAGGTGTTGCAGGCGACGGAACGCGGTCGTGTCGCGGTGCAGGAAACCGTGCAGGACATGCAGAGCATCCGTTCAGCGGTGCAGCGCATGTCGAAGCAGGTCAAGGGACTGGGCGACCGCTCGTTGGAAATTTCGCAAATCGTGTCGACGATTCGAGATATCGCGAATCAAACCAACCTGCTCGCGCTCAACGCCGCCATCGAGGCGGCCGGCGCCGGCGAGGCCGGTGCGCGATTCGCGGTCGTCGCCGATCAGGTGCGAAAACTGGCCGAAAGCTCCACACAAGCGACAAGAGAAATTGCGGATCTCGTGAAAGTGATTCAAACCGAAACCCAGGACGCCGTGGTCGCCATGGAGCAGGAAACCCAGGCGGTGGAAGCGGGTTCGGCTTCCGCGCTGCGTACCGGTGAAGTGTTCAACGAAATTTCAGGCATCGCGCAACGTTCCGCCGAATTGGCACAAACCATCGCCCATTCTGCGGCGACCCAAACGGCGTCCACGGATCAGGTGGGTCGCTCGATTAAGGATTTCACCGGCGGTGCCGTCGCGACGCAAAAAGCGACGGATGCGGCACGGTTGACCGTCGAAGACATGGCCAAACTGGCCGATGGTCTGTCGGCGTCAGTCGCGCAGTTCAAGCTGGCCTAGAGGGGACTGGCTCCACCGTATCCGGTGGT
>DASXWB010000563.1:0-9421 GCA_036503915.1 Lacipirellulaceae bacterium
TGAGCCAAAAGTGCCGTGGGTTCATCGCGCGCCGAGGGCGGCAGATTGCGAACGACGAACACTTGTGACAATTGCCGTGTGTCGATTCTGGTCAGGTCACTTTCGCGCGTGTCGACATTGAGCGCGAATCGCTGCGACGCCTCTTGCGTCTGGCCCGCAAGCGCGTAAATCCCGGCAAGCCGGGTGTCGCTGAAGCTCCATTGCCGTTCGCCTTGCGTATCATGCAGTGCCACCGGCGCCGTGGTGCCGTCGGGTCGAAGAATCCTGAGGGTCGAACCGGCGTCGGAGACGACCGGGCTTGCGAGTGGAGTGCCGACGGGTTGTTGCCATTCTTGATGTTTACCGCTGACCGCGTAAGCCAGCAGCTCGCGGACGATTGGCAAAAAGCTGGGCCAGGTGGGCCAGACGGTCCATGGCTCGCCGGTTGTAGGATCGACGGAGCTAAGCGAGCCATCGGTCGCGACCAGAACGGTGCGACCTTTGCCCAACGGTGCGGCGACGATGAACGGATCGCCACGCCGGATTGTCGCCGCAACTTCGATATTTCGCAATTGTTTCGGCAGCTCGAGGCGATAATACCGCGACACTGGCGTGGTCAGCAGCCCGGCCCGTTCGTTCCCGCGAAACGGAGCGACAATCGCGTGGCGGTAATCGAGCGGATCCAAACCGAACTGGGGCTCAGCGACAAGCTCACCGATCCGTGCCGGAAGGAGAGGTTGGGATTGGATCGCGGTTTGAGAATCCCCTGCTGCCGGATTAAGCGGGGGCGGGGACGCCGCGGCTCGCTGCCCTTTCACCAAGCGGTTGTACGATTCGGGAACGACTCGGTCACCGAGGAAAAATACAATGCCTCCGCCGTCGGCCGCGTAGCGCGCCAGCCGCTGCGCTTCGCTTTCCGTGAACTGGGGCACATTGCATAAAAATACGCAATCGAAATCGGCAAGATTTAGTTCGGTAAGCTCACCCTCCGACGCAACCACTGGGCGAATTGCCGATGTCGTCTGGTCGGGATTAAGCGCCTCGGCTACATACTTCGCCGCGCCTTCTTTCCCTTCAACGCACAGCACGCGAATCTCCTCGCGTACGGGCACGACAAGCCAGCGCGCACTGTCAGGTTCCAATCGATCTCCCGCGGCGCGAATGGCGAGCGTGTGAGAGCCCGGCGAGGTAAAGCGATGCGAAAAGCGGATATTCGCTTCACCGCCGCCTGGAACATCGATCGTCTGTTCGCCCACCGCCACATCGTCGACGAGCAACTCGACACGGCAGTCGCCGACCAGTTGCGGCCCGAATTGGCGCAGCGTGACATCCCAGACCATTTCGCGATTGACGATCACAAACGGTTCGGACGAGGCCAGCCGCGTAACGGCGAGATTTGCCGCATCAGGCTGGCCGACGTCGATGATGAACAGCGCGGCGCGCTCGGCAAGCTCGCTGATCTCCGATGGCATGAGTCGCCATGTTGCGAGTTGCAGATCGGTGAGGAAGTAGACTTCCTGGCGTCGAGCAATGTTACCATCTTTCGATTGATCGGCGAGCGCTTGCTCGACGAGTGCAATGGCGCCCGGCAGATCGGCCGGTGCGTGCGTCTGAGCTAGCGACTGGATCTGCGCCGAGACGGCTGAGACATCGACGGTTTCGTTGCCGACAATTATTTCTGCCGGCGTGGTCATGAGGATAACAGTGAAGGTGTTGCCCGCTCGGCCACCGTGTACCAAGTCGGCTGCGAGTTTTTTGGCGCGCTCGAAGTTGCTTGCCATATCGTCGCGATATGCCATCGATACGGAGCCGTCGATGACGATCACCTTATGTGCCGGCGTGCTCGTTTTGCCGGCGACAAGATGTCCGCCGTAGGGCTCGGCAACAGCCAAAACCACCAGCGCAATTAAGGCCGTCCGTAGGGCCAAGAGCAGCCATTGCTGCAGCCGCAAGCGGCGCGCGTTCCTATGCATTGCCGCCAGCAAGAACTGCATCGCGGCCCATGGCGATTCGCGAAAGCGATGTCGGCTCCACAGATGAATCAATAGCGGCGCCGCCGCGGCTGCCAGCCAACCTAGCATGGCCAGATTGGTGAAGCCCAAAGCCAGAATCGAGAAATGATGAAACACAAATAACGGTTCGCGAGGGTCGGAGACGACCCGGCTCGCTTGTTTCACGAATTACTTGATGCGCTTCTTGCGTGCGGCAAGAAATGCCGTCAGAACCGTATCTAGCGGCTCGTCGGTTCGCACCATAAGGTAATCGATCTGCTGTGCGCGGCAGCCGGTTCGTACTTGCTTGAGGAAGTCCTCAACTTCCTTTTGATACGCGGCCCGCAGGCCGCGAGGTTCGGCGACTACCTCGCCGAGCGCTTCCAGGCCCTTGAACATGGTGACTTGTTGGAAGGGAAAGTCGATTTCGGCCGGGTCAAGCACGTGAAGTACGATCACATCGTGCCGCCGGTGACGAAAGTGCTTCAAGCCCGTGAGGATCGCCTCAACGTCATCGAATAAGTCGCTGATGGCAACCACGATGCCGCGCCGAGCGAACCGCTCGGCCAGGTCATGAAAGATAGGTCCCGAGCGCGTCTTCCGCGCGGCGGTAGATTCCTCCATTACGCGTACAAGTTGCTTCAAGTGGGTCGGGCTGCTGCTGGGGCGGACGAGCTCGCGAACCTCCTGATCGAATGTTACCAGGCCCACACTGTCGCGCTGGCGGAGTACCAGATAGGCCAGCGAGGCGGCCGCGCACTGAGCGTAGGCGAGCTTCGAGAGCGGTGCACTCGGCCCCCGGTACTGCATGCTCTCGCTCGTATCCAAAAGCAGGTAACAGATGAGATTAGTTTCCTCTTCGAACTGCTTTAAGTAGAACCGGTCGCTCTTGCCAAACACCTTCCAATCAACGTAGCGCAGGTCGTCGCCCGGCACGTACTCACGATGCTCGGCGAATTCATTGGAAAAGCCCTGGTAAGGGCTGCGGTGCAGGCCCGCAACATAGCCCTCGACAATGCGCCGGGCGCGCAACTCCAACCCCTCCAGACGCGCCAGTGTGCGCGGGTCAAGCAGCGGGCTGATAGTGGAACTGATGAACGGCATAAAGAAAGATTGTTTACATAGCCGGCCCATTTTGGGCCGGTTCGGCAGATCACTAATCCGTTATCTTTGCAACATTGGACCCGTAGGTTCCCGGCAAGATGGCCGGGCTATCTGTTTCTCAGGCGGCGTGTGTCTCTTCAGCGACCGGGATCGTTTGCACGAGATGGGCAACGATATCGTCCGACTTGAGACCTTCGGCTTCAGCGTTGAAATTCGTGACGATGCGGTGGCGCAGCACGGGCGCCGCGACCGAGCGGATGTCCTCGCCGCTGACGTAATAGCGGCCATGCAATGCGGCACGTGCTTTGGCCGCCAGAATCAAGTATTGGCTGGCCCGCGGACCTGCGCCCCAGCTCACATAGTCGCGAACCATGTCGGGCACATCGCCGCGCCCGACGCGCGTGCGGCGTGCGAATTGAATCGCGTAGCGGGCAAGGTGATCGGCCACCGGCACGCGGCGCACAATGTGCGAAAGCTCGAGAATGTCTTCGGCCGAAAGAGCCGACGTGAGCTCAGTGGAAACATCGGCCGTCGTGCGCTTGACGATTTCCAACTCCTCCGCTTCATCCGGATAATCAACAAGTACCATGAACAAGAAGCGATCGAGCTGCGCTTCGGGCAGCGGGTAGGTGCCCTCCTGCTCGATCGGGTTTTGAGTCGCCAGGACGAAGAATGGGCTAGGGAGCAAGTGACGCTGACCGCCCACTGTGACCTGCTGCTCCTGCATCGCTTCGAGCAGAGCGGCCTGTGTTTTCGGCGGAGTACGATTGATCTCATCGGCTAGCACAATGTTGGCGAACAGCGGGCCCGGCAAGAATCGGAACTCCCGAGTGCCGGAACGCTTGTCCTCCTGGATTACTTCGGTGCCGGTAATGTCCGCTGGCATCAAATCGGGCGTAAACTGAATACGGTTAAACTCAAGAGACAAGGCATCGGCAAGCGTGCGAATCATGAGCGTTTTGGCCAGACCGGGCACCCCGACCAGCAAACAATGTCCACGTGCGAACAGCGCGATGAGAAGCTGTTCGATTACATCATGTTGACCGACGATGCGTTTGGACACTTCATCTGCGATGCTTCGGTACGCTTCGCTAAGCCGCTGAACGGATTGGAGATCGTCGGTTTCAGCCATTGGGAAACCAGTCTAAAAAAGCTGGCAGATAGTGGTAAAGGTTTTACTCTCCTTGACTAGTGGCTGCAGCGACCAATCCGGGAGCGTAAATAGCGTCGCTTTGGATTGGCGCCACTTTACTGGCCAGTTTCAAGGTGCACCTATTCGGCTTTGGCAACGGGTTCGGTTTTCGGTTTACTTTGAGTCGGTGGAACGGGTAGCTTGGCACCGAATGCCATGAGTTTGTCGGGGCCCGCGACGAGCAGCCGCCCAGTGGCCGCAGCCAGATTCGCACCGCAGTCGCTGATTGCGCCCAGCGGGATCGGCGTGCGGCTTTGCGCTCCAGTGATGCCGTGAATGACATAGATCTCATTTCGCGTGGGCCAGAAGACTTCATCGCCGGCCACCACGCCACGGCCCATCCCGCGAATTCCCGCGTGCTCGCTCTCCGGCCACGCAAATCGCAGCTCACCAGATCGCACATCAAGCGCCGCCAGGCGATTGCCGCTCACGATCAAGTTGTTGCGCGCGACGCCGAGCAAGTGAATCACATCGGGCAGAAAATCCGTCGACCATACCGTTTGGCCGGTGTCAGCATCCAAGGCAAATATCTTGGGCGTGTCCGAGGGAGCCACAATTAGTAATCCCTCATGAAAAAGGGCCGGCGCCGGGTCACGAGCCAAATGCGGTGGCTGCGGGCGACCCCGAATGATTGGCTGGCCGGAATGTCGATCATAGCGGCGAAGCCAGCATAGTTCGCCGGAGTTGGCGTCGAGCGCGGCTACCAGTCCCAGATTCGTGTTGAAATAAATCCGGTCGCCCACCAATGTCAAAAGATTATGCGTGATCTCATCGCCGTAGCCCGCGGCCGGCGTGTCGGCTGCCCCGATTGGCGTGCGCCACAATTGGCCACTCGTGGCCACGTCGAAACAAGCGACATACGCGTGCGGCGTGACGTCACTTTGGTGCATGGCAACGAATAATCGACGGCCGTCGCCGACGGGCACGCCGTCGAACGCCCACTTTGATTCCTCTGGACGAACTCGGAAAGCCAGCGCGCCATCACGCTCGAGGTCGAGACCCACTATCCGATCCGCGGCTTGCGATTGGCCCGAATCGCTCTGCGCCGTTGCAAGTCGCCCGACGCGTCCGAACACAGTACCGTCGATGACACTCAGCGTGTAGCGCGGCACGCCGTGAGCGGCGACCAGCTCGTCTCGCCAGCCAAGCGCAAGCGGGCCATCTATTGTCTCATGTGGTTGTTCGAGTGAATCCTCTCGATGCAGGACTCCGTTTTTCGTGATGGCGGGTCCCCCAGTCATCAGGTCGGACGCGTAAATTTGAGTGGCATCGGCATAAAGCACGAAGCCATTGACGACCACCGGAAAGCAGCTGAGCGGGCGCGCGGCTTCACGGACGTCCAGCTGCGAACTGTCGAGCATCAGACCCTGCCGCGTTGCTGCCATTGGGAAGTTTCGATCCGCCGCCGCGGCTCGCGTCAACTCTATCGGTTGCCTCCAGATCGGGCCCGTGACCGGACCTAACATTCCAGTGGCCGACGATCGGGACGGCGAGCCGGCAAACGTGGGCCAATCGGCCTGAGGCGGTTGACTGGGCCACGCCGAAGCATTTGCGATCAGTCGTTCCAGGGCGGCAGCATAGGGCCCATCTTGACCGCCCAATCGCCCAGCGGAATCCGGGTGAAAGCGGCGAAATGCTGCCAGCTCGATTCTGGCCCGTTTCAAATCGCCGGCGCGAATCGACGTAAGTATTAAGCGGGCGCGCACATCGGCCAGATCAACCGGAGTGTCCGGGTACGCGAGCCACATGGGCGGATTTGGCCTATCGTGCCAACGCCGCTCGATCTGTGGCCAATGTGCGGCCAGATCGACATCACGCAGAGCAAGCCACAAGGGCTGTCCCGCCGGCCCGCGCAACAGCGGGCTCATTTGTTCCCAAGTGCGTCGGGCCGCTGCGTAATCGCCGCGCTCCAGCGCCAATTCGCCAAGAACCAAGAGCGCATCGTCGCCCCAGCTACTGCAGAAGAATTCGTCGGCCACTCGGCGAAGTAGGCGCACATTGCGGCGAACTCGGCCCTCGCGATACAAGCGATCCGCCAGTACGTCAACGCGCCGGCGGTACGCGCTGAGCCCTTCGGCCGGTAGATTAGCGAGTTCCATATGGCATGCCGTCCGCAAGCTCACGTATCGGCCATCACCCAACTCGACGATGCCGTCGCTGCGCTCGGCTGCGAGTTCTCGCAGGATGTCGATGGCGTCGTCCCAATTTCTATCCTTGGACAGCGCGCGGGCTTGCTCAAGGCGGGTTGCGATGCTTCCGGAAATCGTGTTGACTCGCGCGGGCGAAAGTTGAACGGAAGTCGACCGACTCGCACCAAATTGGAATGGCTGAGCAACCGCAACATGCGGCGCTGCGAAGTATGCCACGCATGCAGCACAGAAGGATAATCGAATTCGGTACAAGGTTCCCAAATCAGTCTTTCCCGCAGCTTTCGCGTTGCCCAGGCTCCGCCCGCAATTCATCAATCGCGGCAGCGCCTATAGGAACTTCGATTGCATTCTATTTCGTATTATAGGGACGTCCAAAGCAGCGGCCTAGTTAACCAGCACCCGTGAGTCGTGGGCTAGGTTCACGAAGGTCCGCCTGAATAACGCTGCAGCAAATAGCCAACTGCGAACACGCCCATTGACACCGCCAGAAAGCCAAGCATTTGGCTGAGAGTGATCTGCTCGTTCAGCTGCGCGATGATGGAAAGTAGCGGGATCGTCAAACCGAGGACCTGCAGCATGCGCGCGAGCGTGTACATGGTGAGCACGGTAACATTAGCGCTGGAAAGCGGCAAGCCCGCGCCGTGGCAATGCCAGTCGCTGTTCGATACGATATCGCATGATGGCGAATCGCGAAGACCACGAAACCGTACATCCCGCAAAACGGCGCTCGCCGCCGATGTTCGCGCTCTGGTGGCGCGCCGCTCGATTGCGCTGCCCATCTTGCGGCCGGGGCCCAATCTTTCGCGGCTGGTTCGCCATGAATGAGGTATGCCCCGCATGTGGCCGGCGGTTTGCCCGCGATCCCGGCTATCTGCTCGGGTCGATCTATTTCAACTACGGCGTCAACGCACTGTTGGTTGTCGCGATCTATTTCACGATGTTCTTTCGAGAATGGCTAAGCGACGGCCAGCGGCTTGTCGTATTGAGTTTGTTTGCAATCGTGTTCCCCATGTGGTTTTTTCGCTACGCCCGGGCGCTGTGGATGGCGTTCGACGAGCGCTGGGACCCCTGGCAAGGAGCAGGGAACACAGAGGGAGCGGTGGGCCGAAATCAGTCGAGCGCGAACCCGTAACGTCATTAACGGTCTTAGCGCCGCCTGCCAGGCCGGCCCAACGGTGAGAATCCCGCCACTTCGACTACCATCCCAGAAATACGCGCCCATGGACGAAACCGAACTAAACCACCGCTTCCCGCGCTCCAGCCGCTACAACTTCGAATGGATCAAAGAGGGAGCGATGGGCAGCAATGTGCTATGGATGACGGAATGGCTGTGCGAGCGATTGGATCTGCGGCAGGGAATGCGCGTTCTCGACCTTGGATGTGGCAAGGCGAAGTCTTCGGTCTTCTTGGCGCGGGAATTCGGCGTCGAAGTTTGGGCAACCGACTTATGGATCGCCGCTAGGGAAACCGGCAGCGTATTCGCGACGTTGGCCTGGAAAAGCAAGTCTATCCTTTACATTGCGACGCTCGGGCCATGCCGTTCGCGGCCGAATTCTTCGACGCCATCGTGGCGCTTGATTGCTATCCCTATTTTGGCACGGACGACCTGTACCTGAATTATCTGATTCAATTCGTGAAACCAGGCGGGCCGGTGGCGATTGCCGGCGCGGGAATCGTTGAAGAACTGCCGTCTCCCGTACCCGAGCATTTGCGCGAATTCTGGACCCAAGGCGCCTGGGCACTCCATTCGGCAGCGTGGTGGCGACGACATTGGGAGCGGACCGGATTGGTGGAAATTTCAACTTCAGACACGATGGAGGACGGTTGGAAACTGTGGTCGCAATGGCAGCGCGAAGCCTGGCCGCATAACACCGTCGAAATCGAAACGCTTGAGAGGGATGCAGGCCGGTTCTTGACGTATGTTCGTCTCGTCGGCCACCGGCGCGCGCCGGCATGGCGCTCGAGGAGTACGTCTGGCCGAATACGATGCGCTCAATGCCGTCTAGCTACGACAAAAAGCCCATACTGCGCTGATCAGGTCCGACATCGATCGCGGCTTCGTCGACCTAGTCGCCCTTCAGCGATTCTTCCAGCAAATCAGCCTGCTGACGTTGGGCGCGCCGGATCGAGAGATATGCCAGTCCGCCGAAGGTGCCGAGGATCGCGAACGGCATCCCCATCATGAACAGGATGCTGTAGTAATAGCCGGCGGCAATGGACTTACCCTGCGGGTCGTTTTGCGCAAGACCGTCTTTGCAGTTCGGGCAGGCCGCCGCGACGCTGGCGATCAGTAGCACCATGAGGATCGCCATCGCGATCAGCACCCAGCGCGCGATTACCGGAGAGAATGGATGATTGATGACTTTCATCGTGAGCACTCCGAATGTTTTGCCGCCATTGAATTTTAGATTATTTCGCCGCCGGCGGCCAGAGGTGGTAGAGCATCACGTAAACAATCACGCCGGTAACGGAAACATACAGCCAGATCGGGAACGTCCACCGCGCCAGGCGGATATGTTTTGCCCGGTAGGCAGCCGCCATGGTCAGTTGGTCGGCCTGATGTACCGCCGACGGGCAGCACCCCAGCGCCCGGAAGCCCAGGTAGATTTGGCAGACCGCCAGCACAGGCACCGTCATCGCCAGCGGTACATGCGTGGCCAGTATTGAGTAATAAACGTAGCGAACCGCGCCGGGATGCGTGAACGCCACGTGGCCCTCGTTTTTGTGGTACCAGACGTAACAAACCAGAAAGGCAGCCGAAACGGCGAATGCCGTGAGCATGGTATGCTTGTGCGCTTCGACGCGGCCGTTCTTGATGAGATACAGACCCAACAGCAGCAGCGATGTCGCAATTGCGTTGAGCGAGGCATTCATATGTACGATGGGGTGCGCGGCAAAGATCGTGATCGCTGAATATATCATTCGTCACACAGTAGCCGCGACGCCGACCACGCTGCGCGTGGTGTCCGGTCGCCGGGGCTGGCCAGCCGGCGATGCGTAGTATC
>DASXWB010000564.1:0-2128 GCA_036503915.1 Lacipirellulaceae bacterium
GCGCGCTCGCATCGCACAGCTACCACGTGAAGATGCTGCGCGGCTTGCGCGTGAGATGCTGCTGATCGATCAGTGGTTGGAGGGGCGGCAAGCCAGTCAGAAATGGCCCGAGCTGCTGACGCAGTTCGTCCGAGATTACGACGGCACCGAGGCAGCACTACTCACGCAGGTTGACCTGCTCATGTCGGATCCCCGGCAGTTGCTGAAACAGATCGGCGATCTGGATCAATTCGCCAAGGACCATCCCCGTACTAACGCAGCAGCGAAGGCACTCTTCCTGGAAGGCTTCCAACTCCACGTCAATGTCCCGGTCAGCGGCCTCGAGCCACGCGGCTCGGATCCGACCGAGCGCCTCTTGCGCGTAGCGGCCATCGTTAAGGAATTGGAGAGCGGCAAGTTCCCGCAGAGCGAATGGGTGGACAAGGCGCCTGAGTTACTAATCGGCTTCTTCGTGTCAGATACGCCTCCACCGCGATATTCACGTGCGAATGTTGATAGGGCCATCGAGACATACGCTGACTTCGTACGAACGCATCTGCAAATGCCGAACGCATTGCTATCGCTTGATAACAGTCTTGGCTACGTTATCGCTAGCAAGATGGGCAATTTGTATCAATTGAAGGGCGACCGGGTCGGAGGCATCGAACGATTCCTCGACGATCTTGAAAAGACCGCGTCAGATCCGGCGTGGGTGCAACTGTTCCGCGCGCAGTACTACGCGCGCCAGTCGTCTGCCGGCCCTGAGGCGGATCGAGCATCGATGGCAGCCAAAGCACGGGCGGCACTGACGACGCTGGTGTCGGCGAATCGCGGCGATGCATCTCGGCACGCACTCGCGTTCGCGGCTGCGTTTGATTACTACCAGCGTGATTACGCGCGTGCACTGCCGGAGTACCAGAAATTTGTCTTGCGGTATCCGTCGAGTTCATGGGCGCCGATCGCTGCGCTTCGCATCGGCGAGTGCTACGAACAGATGAAAGATTGGCCGAAAGCTTCTGCTGCTTACGAGCGGGCGGCCACCTCCTTCGCTAATGACGCCTACGCCCGCGTGCTCGGCAGAGCATTTGCCTCGCGCACGCTCGATGCGCAAGGCAGATTCGACGGTTCCCTGTCTGACGCCAACACCGCACTGAAAGGTTGGGACGCAGACTATGGATTCGAGTATTCGATCCGTTCGCCTCAGGCGCCGCTTTCGAGCGTGATCACCGGACCGGTTGTTGACACGCTACGCGTCACTCGCGACGATCTGGCGGCGCGGGTAGCCACTCTCGATCATGATCTCCGTCAATCCGGCGGCCGACTGCTGGCGCGCGCCCGCTGGCAGCTCGATCAAAACCAATTCACTGAAGCGATTAAGACCCTGACAACGTTTCTCAAGCAGCAACCCGGATCGCCAGTGCTGACTGAGGCGCGGTCACTACTCCATCGCGCGCAACTCGAATCAGCCCTCGACCTGGCTGCCGTGGAAGGCGCGCATTATGACCCGGCGAAAGCTTTAGCTGCTTTGAACGCAATCACTAGGGAGCCGTTTGATTCCTTCGTCGCAATTGCTGCGGTGGCAGAGGCTGCGCTGAAGCTGACACAAGGACAATCAAGCGAAGCCGAAGCACTAATGGGGAAGACACTGGACTCGTGGGTAACAACTCAGCGCGATCTCAACCTGCAACTGCCCATATCGAGTATCGACGCTGACGTTGCGGAGATCCGGCAAGTAGTGTTTCGGCCGCTCGGCGATTTGCCGATCTACGGCGGCAGCGGTTGGAATGCCTTCAACTTTCCGGCGGCGCTGCCTCGCTTCATCGTGCTCCGCGCCGATGTCCAGGTGAAGACTTCGGATGGCCAGGTTGGTCGGCACACCGTGTATCAGCGGTTCCCGGATCTCGATCACGTGCTGTTACTCAAGTCCGATGAGCTATCGCTCCTGGCGCGGCTGTTGCCAACGATTGGCGGGACGAAGCGCCGCACGCCCACCCAAATCATGGAAACGCCGAATCAGCCAGTCGGCGATTCGATGCAAATCCTTTCGCTATTCGGGCGGTTCTTCCAGGCGAGACCCGGCCATTGGGGCGGTTGGGAACTCGAGACGTATCCGCACGTGACCCAAATCGAATTCGTCAATGCAGAGCGG
>DASXWB010000565.1:0-2187 GCA_036503915.1 Lacipirellulaceae bacterium
CCAGGAAATCTTCGCATCAGGCGGCCGCTATGAGGAAATGCGCGATGCCGTGATGGACGGCCTCAAGGCGCGCTTCCTGCCAGAGTTCCTCAACCGCGTCGACGAGATCATCGTGTTCCGTCCGCTCACGCGCGAGGAGATCCGCAAGATCGTCGACCTGCAGACAGTGCGGCTCGTGAAGCTCTTGGAGCAGCGCGGCTACGGCCTGGAGGTCAGCGAGCGAGCGCGTGCCGAGATCGCGGCCCGCGGTTACGACCCGGCGAACGGCGCCCGGCCGCTGAAGCGCGTGATTCAAAACGAGCTGCAAAACCGCCTCGCCACGGAACTCTTGCGCGGCGAATTCCCCGAGGGCAGCACGATCCGCATCGACTACGACGGCGACGCGTTCACGTTCGAAGCCACGGGCGGCGAGAACGGCGCGCCGCGCCGCGGCGACAAATCACGCGGCGATGAGATTCTATCTGCAGAAGTTGTGTAGGTTGAGATTGATAGTGGATAGTCGATAGTAGTTAGTTGTTTCCAGTCGACTAACAACTATCCACTAACAACTATCTGTCCACCGCCTCTAGTTTCCAATTCGCGATGATCACCTCGGCGCCGGGCGTCATATCGCGCACCTTGCGGGCGATCTCGACCTGCTCGCTCTTGGTGGCCTTGGGCAGCTTCTTCTTGAGATGGGTGAGTTTCTCGCGGCGCTTGCGGCGGCGCTTGATTTCTTTCTTGCGTTCGCTGATGGACATGTGCGGGTGTAAGGTGTCAGGTTTCAGGTTTCAGAGCAAGCATCTTTTGTAGCAGGATCGGCGCGCGCGGTCAACGCGGCGCATGCACCTAAGCGAAGTTGGCAGACTTACCACGAAGAGCACGAAGATCACAAAGGAAACTCTTGATTGCCTGCACTGAGGCGATATATGACTAACTTCTTCGTGACCTTTGTGCCTTTGTGGTTAATTCTTTGCCGCTCAGACTTATTTTGGTATGTCTTGCGTTAACACAGCGGGCTCGCCGTCGGTGACCAGCACATTGTCCTCGATGCGGATGCCGCCGACGGGGCGCCAGCGGTGGAGGGCGTCCCAGTTGACCGCGTCATGAAATTTGCCGCGACGCTCCGGGTCGTCGAGCAAGGCGGGGACGAAGTACAAACCCGGTTCGACGGTCATCAAAAAATTTTCGAGGATCGGCAGATCCACGCGCACCTTCGCTCCGCAGCACAGACGGCCTTCCTCGCGGCCCGGGGCGCGGCCGCCCACGTCGCGTACGCCCAGGCCGACCATGTGGCCGATACCGTGTGGAAAGAACAGGGCAATCGCCTCGGTTTCG
Source organism: Lacipirellulaceae bacterium (assembly GCA_036503915.1). Lineage (GTDB taxonomy): Bacteria > Planctomycetota > Planctomycetia > Pirellulales > Lacipirellulaceae > JABDGM01. The sequence goes on from DASXWB010000565.1 coordinate 1,318, forward strand.
CAGGCCGCATCCGGTGAGACTCGCAGGACGCCGAGGTGCGCCAGGCCCTCAGCAAGTTCGCGCGCCGCCGCGCGATGCACGTCATGCCACTCGACGCCGGCTCGTGCTGCGTTGATGGCGGCCAGCTCCGCAGCGAGGACAATGTCGTAGATGGCCTGCGCTTCTGGGGTGAACTTGCCGCTCGCGCTGTAGGTGCGCGTGACGTCGGCCGTGTAGCCGCGCACCGCGCCGCCGGCGTCGATGAGGACGACGTCGCCGGCGCGAGCCGACGTGTCGGTTGGCGTGGAATGCAGGACGGCCGCGCGCTCGCCAATGCCGACGATCGAATCGTAGCCCAGGGCGTCGGCGCCGTGGCGAAGCATTTCGGCTTCCAGCTCGATTTTGATTTCGCGCTCCGTGGCGCCGGGGCGAATCACGTCGACTGCCCGCGCGTAACCGGCCGCCGTGGCGCGAACGGCCTTGGCCACCAGCTCCAACTCAAAGTGGTCCTTGGGCCGGCGGGCCTCCTCCAGCCGCTCGCGCAGCGCGTCGGTCAGCGGCACATCGGCCGTTACATTGGCAAGCGTCGCGCCGAGCACGCCCAGCGCTCGGCCGCTGCGCGCTTTGAGCCAATCGTCGAATTCCTTGCGGTCGATGCCTTCGACCGACTCCGTGGTCCCCTCCCAGAGGCGTTCGACGGCGTCGATCGGGCGAACGAAGTGAGTCCAACCGCGGGCCGGTTCCCACGCGAGCACGTTTCCCCAGCGGCGCGAGCCGGTGAGCCAGTAATAATTCGGGTGCGGCAGAAAGGGATACGTCTGGTCCAGCCCGCCGGGCTTCGCGATCGGTTCGCCGGAGGCGATCAGAATGATCGCATCGGCATCGCCAAAC
>DASXWB010000566.1:0-4885 GCA_036503915.1 Lacipirellulaceae bacterium
AACTACTTCGTGGGCCTGATCCTGTTTGTGATCGCGGCCGGCACGGATTGGGTCGACGGGTATTGGGCGCGAAAATACGGGCAGATCACGCAGCTGGGCCGCATCCTCGATCCTTTCGCCGACAAGATCATCATCTGCGGCACGTTCACTTATCTGGCCGCGGTGCCGACCGACATTAGTGGATGGAGCGCGTCGGAGATTACCGCCTGGATGGCTGTGATAGTTATCGCCCGCGAATTACTCGTCACCGCCCTTCGTAGTTTCTTTGAGGAACACGGCACCGATTTTTCGGCCAAATGGTCGGGTAAATGGAAGATGGTGCTTCAATGCGCGGCAGTGGCGGGAAGCCTGGCCCGGTTGTGGTACTACGATTTTGACACGACGCCGCCTGCAAATTGGAGTTCGGAAGTTCCTGCTTGGACAACCTGGTCGCTGCGCCTCGTGGTGTGGGCGGCGATCATCATGACTGTGTACTCGGGCTGGGTTTACGTTCAACGGGCGCTTGGGCTGCTGAAGGGACAAACACGCGGCAGCAAATAAGTATGGAGTAGGACACTTTCTCCGTGCTCCCTGCGCCTCACTTCTATGGATCCACTGCCCCACGACCCGTGGCTGAATGGCTTAAGCATTGTGGTCGTATTGGGCAGCGTAACGGCGTGGGTCTGGATCATCTGGAAGTGGCGGACGAGCGGCTATGTGCTGCAGTACGAACCGCGGCGCAGGGCTCCCTGGGGGGCAGGTGCGGCGCTGCTGCCGGTGGTGTTCGTGCTCTTGGCAATTTCCTCGTTGCTTGGGGCGGACGAAATACACGCTGCGCCTGATCTGCCAAATTCCGACCAAATCGCCGCAAGAATTGCCGCGATCATCGCATCGCAGTTTGTTATCGTCGGCGGCTTCTTTTTGGTCATGTACGTTGCGTGCCGCGCGACGCCTGGTGACCTGCGATTGCCGCGATCGGTGAATGAAGCCCTGCGCGACGTCGTCATCGGCATTGTCGCCTGTTTTGCGGCACTGCTTCCGGTCCGCATTATTCAGCTAATTTTGCTTTGGCTGATGGGCCAAGAAAACGACTTGTCTCACCACCAGCTTATCGAAATGCTCCTTGGCGGCGAGGGCGTCGACGTCCCAGTGATGTTGTTGGCGTGCGTGTCGGCGGTGGTCGTGGCGCCGATCTGCGAAGAAGTCACTTTTCGGTTGCTGTTCCAAGGGTGGTTGGAGAAATGGGAAGATGGCATGGTTCGGATGGATAGGGACGGAGTTCTCGATACATCGACAATTCAAGCTAGGAATACAACGCTCGAAGGCAGCACCGAGCCGCCGGTGATGAATGGCCCCGTACGGCGTGGCATCGGCGGCCTGCCGTATGGATGGCTGCCGATTTGGGCCAGCTCGTTGTTGTTTGGTCTGTCGCATGCCGGCTACGGGCCAGAACCGGGGCCGTTGTTTTTGTTTGCGATTATTCTCGGATACGTCTTTCAGCGCACGGGCCGCATCCTCGCTTGCATCGTGGCACACGCGCTATTCAACGCGGTGAGCATGCTGGCCTTATGGCGCTTCATCGTGCAAAGCGCGAATTAGCAGTCGGCTTATTTGCAGCAAGGTCCGATGATAGAGATCGTGCAGATCGATCGCGGCGTAATTCTACTGGTCCGCGCGCAGGCGGGCGCGCGGCGCAACGGCATTCTTGGCGTGCGCGATGGAATGCTGCGCGTGGCAGTCACGGCGGCGCCGGAGAAAGGCAAGGCGAACCGAGCGATCGTTACCGTGCTCAGCGACGCTCTCGGCATGCCCAAGTCGGCAATCCAGCTTGCCGATGGTGAAACTTCACTGCGAAAGCGGTTCCTCATCCTTGACGCAAGCCTGGAACAGGTACGCGAGGCGCTGGCGCGAATTGTCAAGGAGTAGCGGCCGGCAGGCCGTACAAATGCGCATCAATCCGTCGGCGGCGGAAATGCGCGCGCTTCAACGCCGCTCGCCTTCCACGTGTGCCGAAACGTGGCGTTGTCGCGGATGTCGCCGCGAAAACCCGCGTCCGAGCGCGGGTCGGTGAAGCCCCACTTTTTCTTGAGGTCGATCAGCTCCTGGGTTTTTTCCGGCGAGAGATAATGGATCGGTCCCAGCTGCCGCGCAAGGATGAGGATGCGGCAGTAGGCGTCGAGGATTTCGGTCCACCAGTAGGCCCGCTCGACTGACTCGCCATAGCTCACCGTGCCATGATTGGCGAGAATGATGACGTTCGACTTGTGGACGAAGGGCAGGATCGTCTCGGCGAATTTTTTGCCACCTGGCGTTTCGTACGGCGCGATCGGCACCTCGCCCAAAAAAACTTCCACCTCGGGCAGGATGGCCTGCGGAATCGGCTCGCGGGCGACGGCAAACGCCGTGGCATGCGGCGGGTGGCAGTGCACGACGCTTTGCACATCCGGCCGGGCCTTCATGATCTCCAGGTGCAGCATCACCTCGCTGGAGCGCTTCTTGCGTCCGGCAAGCTGCTCGCCTTCCATGTTCACAACGCAGATGTCGTCGGAGTTCAAGAAACCCTTGCAGCACATCGTCGGCGTGCAGAGCACCTCGGCGTCGTTCAGCCGTACGCTGATGTTGCCGTCATTCGCGGCGGCGAAGCCGCGCTTGTAAATGCGGTCGCCGATGTCACAAATGGCTTGCTTGAGTTCTTCGACGCTTTGCATATGCCTCTCAATTCACGGAAGATATAACCACGGAGACACAGAGGGCACCAGATGAATCTTGAACAGGAGGGAACAGAGAAAACGGAGAATAACTTTTTTTGAGTACTCTGTTATCTCTGTTACCTCCTGTTTCAATTCATTGTCTTATCGCCACGATCTCAGTGTCTCAGTGGTGAATCAGATTTTTCTTACAGTTGTTGATCTATGGCTTCTGTCCTCCATCTTCGCAAAGAATTGCTCTATCCGCCAGTCGAGCAGGTGACGGCGGAAGTTCACGTTCGGTCCATCGTCGTGCCGGATGATGAGGAGAGTTGGCTCGAGCTGCGCAAGCGGGCTACGGCCGGTTTGAGACCGCCGGTGCGCCAGTGGACGCGGACCGACTTGGCGGCACAGATGCTCGATAAGCCGTGGTGGCGGGATGATCGCACGTGGGTGGCGATTGCTCCGCCAATTGGGGAAGCAGGGATCGTCGGCGCAGTGACGCTGGCCTTGCGGACGGGTGCTGCTGCACGCGTTCCGATTGTTCACTGGTTGCTGGTCGCTCCGGAGTGGCGTCGTCGGGGTGTCGGACGAATGTTAATTTCGCGATTAGAGTGTGCTGCCTGGAACGACGGCTGGCGGGAAATCGAGCTGGAGACTCATGCCGGCTGGCGCGAGGCGATCGCGTTTTATCAGTCGATGGGGTACGCCCCGGTGCGCGAGCGCTCGCCGCGCTGAATCTGGGTTATTGTGACCCGGCGTCCATCGAGCTTGATCCGCCCGGCAGCCAACAGTCGTAGCACGTGCGGATAGGCCTCCTTCTCGACTTCGAACACACGCGCTGCGAGCGTTTCGGCCGTGTCGTCGTCGAACACGGGCACCGGCTGCTGCCAGATGATCGGCCCGTGGTCGTACTCGTTGTCGACGAAGTGCACCGTGCAGCCGGTAACTTTGACGCCGGCATCGAGAACGGCCTGGTGAACCCGGTGTCCGTACATACCTGGGCCGCAGAACGCGGGGATCAGCGCCGGATGGATGTTGACGACGCGGCCGGTGAAATCCTCCGGCAGCGGTGCGAGCTTCAAGAAGCCGGCCATGGCGACGTAATCGACGGCCGCGTCGCGGCAGGCGGAAAAAATCGCCTCGCCGAATTCACGATCGCCCGCGGCGCCTTGCAAATAATCTTGCCGGCGAATAACGCGCGTGGGAATGCCGGCCTCTTCGGCAAACTTCAGCCCGCCCGCCATCGGCGTGCTGGAGATGACGAGCCGGATTTCAATCGGCAGCTCACCTTCGGCCGCCAGGTCGATGAAATTCTTGAGAGTGCGGCCGGTGCCGGAGATGAGCACCGCCAGCTTCATCGGCTTCGTCGAACGAGCGGACGCGCTCATTTTGCCACTCGCACATAGACGGCCAGGGCATGGCCCGCCATCGTTATGTTAACCGGTTCCACACCCGGCAACGGCTCGGTGACAATCTTAATCGCCAACGTCTCTTGGGCGATGTAGTCGCGAAATTTTTGGATCGCCGCACTCAGTTCGTTCGATTCGGTCACCAATCCGATTTCGATGCGGTCCGTATAAGCACAAGCAAGTTCCTTGCGTTGGTCCTGGATTATGCGTACGACGTCGCGGGCCAAACCTTCCATCACGAGCTCCGGCGTCAGCTCGGTGGCGAGCACGACGACGCAGCCCTTACCCTGGGCGGCGGCCCAGCCTTCTTTCGCTTGGAGGCGAACTTCGATGTCTTCGTTGTCGAGCTCAATGGAGGTCCCATCGGGCAGCTTCAAATCGGCCTTGCCGCTCGATTTGAGGTCGGCCAGCAGCTTGCCGGCGTCGATCTCGCCGAGCAGCTTTTTCACCGCCGGCATATTCTTGCCCAGCCGCGGTCCAAGGCGCTTGAAGTTCGGGACGACCGAATACGTGATGTACTCCTCGCCATGTGTCGTAAAGTCGACCGCCTTGACGTTCAGCTCTTCGGCAATCAGCTCCGCATGTTCCTCCAGCCATGGCTGGTGGGACGTATCGGCCAATACGACCTCGACCTTCGCGAGCGGCTGTCGCACTTTGAGGTTGGCCCCGCTGCGCGCGGCGCGGCCGAGCGATGCGATTTCGCGCACGAGGTTCATGCGGGCTGAGAGAGCCTCGTCTATGGCGGATGCATTCCCCGTGGGGTAATCACATAAATGCACGCTCTCAATTGGTGTCGGGTGTCGGGTG
>DASXWB010000567.1:0-7752 GCA_036503915.1 Lacipirellulaceae bacterium
CTCCGTCGACTGCCTCGAAGGCATCCGGCTCCAGCCACAACTCGGCTTTGCCCGAATTACCGTAGCGATCTCATCCGCACTCATGCCCCGCTCGAGCAATTCCCGCTTCAAATCGGTTTCGGCGCGGCGGCGGTGGATGGAATTGATGACCATTCCGCCGGTCACGATGCCCGTCAGCGCAATGAAGAAGATTGGCATGATAATGGCTTCAGGGTGCGGCATCGACTCGACCCATTGCCAAAAACTGCTGGCGAGAATCAGGTTCATCTTTTGCTTTCCTTGTTCAGCGACTCACGGCATGAACGGTCGCTTTGAACAGTCTCGGCTCAACTTTCACTTTCTTTAATCGCGGCGGAGCCTTTGGCCGCCACGATCCGTTCGATCTCATCGACGCTCAACCCCCGCTCGACCAACTCGCGCTTCAAGTCGATGTCGCGCCGGTAACACGCGTATTTGCGAATTTGCTTGAAGAACGACGTAATGACCCCGGTCGTGCAAAAGATGAGCGTCACCAACACGAACATGTTGAACGGCACCGGTATGCTCAGGATGCCCTTGAATAGCTCAACAATGCTGTTCATGACGGTTCCTAGCCCCGCGCGGACCAGATCGCATGCCGCCACACCGAACCTATCTTAACGCGGCCTGCTCCGGTATTCGCGGCCAGCGCGAAAAGCTTGTCTCAAAAAAGTGACAAGCCCGATGACCGGAAGAGGAGCGAGCCGCGACCCCGCTGCGCGGTGTGCCCGCCTCGACCCCGGCGGCCGCTCCCACTTGTTCAATGCCGGGGTCGCGGACGGCCCGGCTCGCAGTCATAGGATTTAAACGCGCGGAGCCTGAAGTTGCTGCCTATTTTTTGGGCGGCCGCTGCGCGCCGTGCGTTGACAGCTTGCCGTAAGCTGTTTACCGTAAACATGTTGCTCGCAATTGCCGAACTGCGCACCACGAATTGCCAGCCGCACAGGCCGCCACCGGAGACCGAGCGTTGTCTGATAAGCCTTGGGGCGGTGTCTTTCGAGAAGCCACGGATAAGCGTGTCGAGAAGTTCACTGAAAGCGTGAGCTTCGACTGGCGGCTGTACGCTTACGACATCCGCGGTTCCATCGCCCATGCCCGGATGCTGGCGAAAACTGGCATGCTAACCACTGAAGAGTGCCGGCAGATTGTGACCGGGCTTGAGCAAATCGGCCGAGAAATCGCTGCCAGCCAATTCCAGTTCCGCCGCGAGCTGGAAGACGTCCACATGAACGTCGAGCGGGCCCTGGTGGACCGCATCGGCGACGTCGGCCGCAAGCTGCACACCGGCCGCAGCCGCAATGACCAGGTCTCGACGGATCTGCGGCTGTGGTGCCGCGAGGAGATCGACGCACTTTCCGCGGCAATTGCCGAACTCCAACGCGCCTTTGTTGGCCGTGCCGATCGCGACGCCGGCGTCATTCTGCCCGGCTACACGCACCTGCAGCGGGCCCAGCCCGTGCTGGCCGCCCACTACTGGCTGGCCTATTGCGAGAAACTCCAGCGCGATCGCGAACGGCTTGCCGACTGCCGGCGACGAGTCAACCAATTGCCGCTCGGCACGGCCGCGCTGGCCGGCACGACCATTCCCATCGACCGTCAGATGGTTGCCGACGAGCTCGGCTTTGAAGGCATCCTGGCCAATAGCCTCGACTCATCGAGCGACCGCGACTTCGTCCTGGAGTTGGCCTCCCTGCTGGCCACGATTGCCGTGCACCTCAGCGGCTGGGCCGAGGAGTGGGTCCTGTGGTCAACGACCGAATTTGGCTTTTTGCGACTCCCGCAACAGTTCTGCACCGGCTCCTCGATTATGCCGCAAAAAATCAATCCTGACGTGCTGGAGCTGATTCGCGGTAAGTCCGCGCGGGTGATCGGCAATCTCATGGCGCTGCTCGTGCTCGTCAAGGGGTTGCCGCTGGCCTATAACCGCGACTTGCAGGAAGACAAGGAGCGGCTATTCGACTCAGTGGATACGATGCTGGCCTGCCTCGAACTGGCGGCGCCGCTGGTTGCCGAGGCTGAGCTGAACCGCGAAGCGATCGCCGCGCGGCTCGATCGCGGCTACCTGGATGCCACGACGCTCATGGAGCACCTCATGCTGCGCGGCGTCCCGCAGCGCACGGCCCATGAAATCATCGGCCGGCTGGTGGCGACCGCGATGCAGCGAGGCGTGGCGCTTGGCGAGTTGCCGCTCGAAGAGTTCCAATCGGCGCACGCTTCGTTGGACAAGAGCGTGTTCGACGTGCTTGGCGTCGAGCATGCCGTCGATGCCTTCACCAGCTTTGGCTCGACCAATCCGCAACAGGTCCAGCAGCAGCTCGCCGCCTGGCGCGAGCGATTGAATCAAGGTACGTAGCTGATCTCAAATTGTGACGACACCAATGATTACTTTCTTGAGAGCCTGCCTGCCCGTTTTGACTCTGTCCGCCGCAATTGCTGCGTGCCCATTTGTCTACGCCCAACCTCCCGAAGACGCCGCGGCGGCGGCGCCGCCGGCTGACGCCGATGCGCCCCCTGCCGATGACGCGGGCGCGCCGATTGAGACCGACCCGGCAGTGCTCGCGATTTTGGAGCTTCCGCGCGAGGAGCCGGCCGATTATTTCCGCGCGATTATCGTGCTCATTGAGCTCGACCGGCCCGAATTGGCCAAGCCGATCCTGGAACAGCTGGTGCAGCTGCAATTGAACGATGCGCAGCGTGCGGCGCTCGTCGAGCAGTTCGGGTCGCGCAGCATGCTCCTCTTGGCGCGCACCAAGGAGCTGGGCCCTGCGGCGGTTGAATTCGCGGAAGTTAGTACGACGGCCGCGGCCAATGCGGCCCGCGACCCGAGGCGGCTCGCGACTCTAATCCAGCAGGTCGTGGCGGGATCGGCCGAAGAACGACAACTGGCAATCAACGACTTGGCAGCGGCAGGGCAGCCCGGCGTCACGGCGACTCTTGAAGCGCTGGCGCGCGAAACTGACCCTGCGCGGCGCGGCGCCTTATCGCGCGCCGCCATGCAAATGGAGCCGCTTGTAATTGGACCGCTTTTGGCCATGCTTTCCACAAAAGATCCAGCTTTGCGCGCTGACGTCTCCCGACTGCTAACGCATCTCCGCGCCACAGAGGCAGCACCGTTCTTGGCGGCGCGCTCCGCCTCGGCGGAGCGGGCGCTCCTGGAGGCAATCGAAAACTATTCCGCAGGAGTTCCTGTATTTTCACCAGATGAAGCGGGCCAGGTCGAACTCTGGCACTGGAACGACGCAACAAAAAAACTCGTCTCCGCCCGGTACCCGGCCGATGAAGCGCGTGTCATTTGGATCGCCAGGCTGTCGCGCGCGCTGGCGGCGGCGCGACCCGACAATCGCGAGTACCTACGCCAGGCCTGGCTGTATGTCGCGGAAGCTGCTGGATTGACCGGCGGCGCGAAGGTCTCGTTTTCCCGCGCAAGCACAAATTTTATTAGCGACGTGCTGGCCGATGCGCTGGAGCACGACTTCGCTCATGCCGCCATCGCGGCCGCCTCCGAACTGGGCCGGCGTCGCGACAGTCAAGTGCTCTACACGGCCGATAGCCGACCGTCGCCGCTTGCCAACGCGTTGGTGCATCCCAGCCGCAAGGTGCAATTCGCCGCTCTGACGGCCATCATGGCGATCGATCCAACGTCGCCCTATCCGGGCTCCAGTCGCTTGCCGGAAGCATTGGCCCGTTTCGCCGCAAGCACGGGCGAGCGGCGCGCCGTGGTGGCGATGCCGACCCACGTGGCGGCCAGTGACCTCGCCGGAATGCTCGCGGCGCACGGCGTGGACGCCGACGCCACGAACAATGGCCGGGACGCCGTCGACATCGCCCTCAGGACTTCCGATCTCGAAATGATTTTCGTCGATATGGATATCCTTGTGCCCGGCATCCGCCAGGTGCTGTACGAATTGCGCGCCAGCGGGCCCACGGGCGACGTGCCGATTGCAATCCTCGCCGGGGAGGGCGAACTCGAAGCCGCCGAACGCCTCGCCGAAGAGCATTACCGTATAATCGCCGTGCCGCGGTTGCACTCTTCAGAAGTCGTCGCGCGAACTGTGGCGGAATTGATCGCTCTGGCGGGCCGCGACGCCGCGTCCGCCAACGAGCGCGCCGCGCAGGCGCGCCAGGCGATGAATTGGATCGAGTCACTCCTTTCCAAAAATCGACCATTTTACGAACTCGACTATGCGACGCCAGCGATCGTGACATCGCTCTATCGGGCCGACGGCACGGTGCCTGCGACCGCCGCGCTTAGGCGGCTCGGCACTCCGGAAAGTCAGCGTGCGCTGCTGGAGATCGCCAACCGGCCGTCGCTGCCAAAAGCGCAGCGATTGGAGGCCGTCGCCGCATTTCGCACGAGCGTCGCCGAGAACGGCGTGCTGCTCACGAGCGATGAAATCATCGCCCAGTACCACCGCTACAACGCCAGCGCTCGCGCGGATGTCGACACACAGCAAATCCTGGGCGCGGTGCTCGATGCGATCGAATCGCGCCGCGCAGAGGAGCGTCCCGCCACCGTTCCCGCCCCATGAGCCGCACTGCTTCCAACATCGGGCCGCAAACGACGCCCGTCGAGCCGCTGCCGGGAATTATCGGCTCCAGCGCCGCGATGCAGGAAGTTTATCGGCTCACGCGGCAGGTTGCTCGCAGCCGTGCCTCCGTGCTGCTCCTGGGCGAAACCGGGACGGGCAAGGAGCTGATCGCCCACGCGATCCATGAGCTGAGCCAGCGACGCAATCGGCCGTTCGTACGCGTTAATTGCGGCGCGCTCAGTGAAAGCCTGCTGGAGAGCGAGCTGTTCGGCCACGTACGCGGCGCGTTCACCGGCGCCATCGACAATCGCACCGGCCGATTCGAAGCGGCCCACACCGGAACGATCTTTCTCGACGAAATCAATTCCACCACGCCGCATCTTCAGGTGAAGCTTTTGCGCGCACTTCAAGAGCGCGAGTTCGAACGCGTGGGCGATACGCAGACGATTCGCGTGGATACGCGGGTCATTGCGGCCAGCAACCGCGACCTATTGGCCGAATCGGCGGCCGGCCGCTTCCGCGAGGATCTATATTACCGGCTCAATGTGGTGCCGATTCATCTGCCGCCGCTGCGCGACCGCCGCGAGGACATCCCGGAACTGGTCGCCCATTTTTTAGACCTGTACAATGAGCAGAATGACCGCTACGTGGCCCACATCGAGCCGCGGGCACTTGCGGCACTGCAGCAATACCAGTGGCCGGGCAACGTCCGCGAGTTGCAGAACTACGTCGAGCGGGCCGTCGTCATGGCCCCGGGCGACGAGCTTCGCTGGGAGCTGTTGCCGCCGGTCGTTACGAGTGGTCGCTCGCCGCGTGCCATCGGCGTCGCCCTCGACTTCGATTCCCTGGCGGAAGAGCTCGTGCATTTGGGACTCGGTCAGGCCGGCGGCGAAGCGGCCGACGTCCACAGCCGCATTGTCGACCGCGTTGAGCGTGAAGTAATTGCCCAGGTGCTTCACGAACAGGGCGGCGTGCAAATCAAAGCCGCCGGCCGCCTGGGCATCAACCGCAATACGTTACACAAGAAACTCAAACAGTACGGTCTCGACAACAATAGTGAAGTAGTGGAGTAGTGGGAGACATTTGAGACGAATTGTATATTGAGCAAAGGTCAGCCGTACTGCGGTACCAAGTACTCAGTACTAATTTTCAGGCCACGAACGTTTCATCCGCGGACCGCACTACTAGTTGAATACTCCACCGCTCCGCTATTCCGCTTTTCCTCTACGTACATGCTTTCTGGCATTTCCATTGTCTGCTTCGCCGCAAGCTACGCCGTCGCGCTGGTGCTGGAGGCGATAGGTCTGCGGAAACGGCCCGCATGGCTGCGCCTGGCGGTGATTGCTTCGAGCGTGGCGGGCCTTGTGGCGCACACCTTGTACCTGGCGTATGTCGCGGCCGACGCGAGCGCGCAGCCCAGGTCGGCCGTGGAATGGGTGTTGATGGCCGCCTGGGTGCTGGCGGTGGTTTACCTAGCGGCTCTGTTTTACTTGCCGCGCACGCCAACCGGCGTCGTGCTCTTGCCAATCATCCTCGCGCTCATTGGCGGGTCGTTGTTCGCCGACCCCGAGCCGCTTGCCGCCGAGCGCTCGTCCGACTTGTGGGGGCTGTTCCACAGCGTCACTTTGCTATTGGGCACCGTCGCCGTGTGCATCGGTTTCTTGGCGGGATTAATGTACGTGGTGCAAAGCTACACATTGAAACATCTGCGCTCGCCGGCCAATGGATTGCGGCTGCCCAGCCTGGAATGGCTGGAACGGATCAACAGCCGGGCTCTTGGCCTTTCCGCCGTGCTGGTTGCGCTGGGGTTCGTGTCCGGACTGATCATGAGCCTGAGCCGTCATCGCGGCGAAGTGGCCTATACGTTGTGGAACGATCCGGTGGTGTGGAGCCTGGCTGCCATGATGTTGTGGCTCGTGGCGGCCGAAGTTTTTCGCCTCGTCTATCCGGCCGCCCGACGCGGACGCAAGGTGGCCTACCTGACCCTGGCTTCGTTCGGCTTCCTGGTGATCGCGCTGGCGGCGCTGATGCTCGTTGATACCGTGCACGGAGCGAGTGCTACTGAGATTACGGGCTGGTCGCTTCAGCGGCCAGTCGACCTGTGATAAGCGCAACTTAATGAACTCCTGCATAACGCTCACGATGGTCGGCTGCAACCACAGGCACTCCAGCCTGGCGGTCCGCGAGCGGCTTGCGTTTACGCCGGCTCAAGCGAGCGACGCCCTGGCCGCTTGGCGCGTGGCGAATCCCGAGATCGAAGCGGTGCTCCTTTCTACGTGCCATCGCGTGGAGATGTACGCCGCCGCGGACAGCGCAGCGGCACCCATCGAGGTTCCGGCAGTCGCGGCCCACCTCGCCGACTTTCACAACGTGCCGGTCGAGGAAGTCATCGGCCAGCTCGTCACTCTGGACGGCGAGGATGTGATCCGCCACCTGTTTCGCGTGGCGGCCAGCCTCGACAGCATGGTGCTCGGCGAAGCGCAGATCCTCTCGCAGGTGAAGCAAGCCTACGAGCTGGCCCGCCAGCTTGGCAGCGCGGGGCCGATTACTCACGGCGCGTTTCAGGCCGCGCTACGCGTCGCGCGTCGAGTTGCTAATGAGACCCTGCTTCACCGCCATCGCGTGAGTATTCCCAGCGTGGCGATCGCGGATTTCGCGTCGCGAATTTTCGAGCGGTTCGACGACAAGCGCGTGCTGGTAATCGGCGCGGGCAAAATGGCCCAGGAAACATTGCAATACCTGGTGGACGCCGGGGCTCGACACATCACCGTTCTCAATCGTGACTTCGGCCGCGCACAAGCGCTGGCCGCCCAATGGCAGGGCCAACCGGCTGCTTGGAGTGAACTTTCAAGGGAATTGATTGCCGCCGATCTCGTAGTGAGCACCACCGGCGCCGATCGCCCGGTTGTTACGTTCGCCGATTACCAGCAGAAAGTCGCCCGCGGCCGTTACCAACGGCCCCTGTTCATATTAGACTTGGCGATGCCGCGCGATTTCGAGCCGGCCATTGGCCAGGAGTTGGGCGTGTATCTTTACGGAATCGATGACTTGAGTGAGGCCTGCGATCGCAACCGCCGAGCCCGCGCCGACGCCCTGCCCGCGGCCGAGCGGATCATCGACGACGAGGTTCGCTCGTTCGCCGCCGACACACGTTATCGGGCATCCGGGCCGGTGATCGCCCGCTTGCGCGAGGGTTTGCAGAGTG
>DASXWB010000568.1:0-13648 GCA_036503915.1 Lacipirellulaceae bacterium
TAATCCGATCAGTCTACAAGTGAAGCTGAAGCGACGGGTAAGGCAGCAGCGACCCAGCGCAAAATGGGTCGGTAAGATTATCAGCCGCATTGGCAAGAAAGCTGGCGTTATCGTGCGACCCGCCAAGGGCAAGAGCAAAGCCAAGTTTGCGTCAGCCCACGATTTACGCCGTAGCTGTGCGGAACGGCTGGCATCGGCTGACGTGCCAGAGCGGGAGGTTGCCAAGGTTCTACGCCATTCGGACGTAGCAACTACGCGGCGGTTCTATGCCCCTGGCACGGTCCAAAAGTCGGCTGGTATCATTCGCGAAAAGCTGACTGTTCCTAGGAACAGTCAAACGGTCGAATCGACGTAAGTCATTCGGCGTGTTTTCCTAAGCCGTTGTTATCACAATGCTTTAGGTCAGCGCGCCCGGCAGGACTCGAACCTGCAACCCCTGGTTCCGAAGACCAGTGCTCTATCCATTGAGCTACGGACGCGGGGAAGGGCCGTCGGCCGTCGGCTTTCGGCTGTTGGCCAGCAGACATGATATTAGCTATTAGCCGATGATCTTTGGCAAGATGCCCGCGCAGAATTCTGGCCGAGAGCTGATAGCCGAAAGCCGATAGCGTTTCCTACTGCATCCAACTTAGGAACTGGATCACGGCCAGGACGATGGCCATGAACACCAGGACCCAGATTGCGAAGCGCACGGCGTGGATCAAGATGGGGCCCATCGCTTCGTGGCGCGTGGCAGCGCATACCAGGCTGACGCTGGTAATCAGCGGCACGGCGTACCATAGGCGCGCAGCGCTAATGGCGGCCAGCAGCACGGGCCAATGCGAGGCGGCATCGATCGTGGAAAAGTCGAGCATTATTTTTTTCCTGCGGCGCTGGTCGCCGGTTCGGGCGTCTTCTCGTCGCCCTTTTTTTTCGATTCCTGAGGCGGGATGACCAGCGGTCCGCCGTAGGCGTCGCAAATGGCCAGAATATTGAGCAGGCCGGCAATGACCGTGAACACAGTGCCCAATTCAAACAGGTCGCCAAGGTCGTAATTCCATTTGGCAAGTTCGTCGGGATGAATCACAGTACGGCTGTCGTCGGTTTGATCAGCTGAAGTGAAGTCCTTGCCGCCGGGCAGCTCTTTCCGGGGCGGCCGCATGAAATCCGTAAGTGGTTCGCGGCCGCTTTCATCGCGCCAGGTTTGCACATAAGCGGGCAGTGCGGCAACGCCCACGCCGAGCTGGCAGGCATACTGCCATCGCTCAGCAAATTCCCGAGATATGAATGGGAACTTCGATGCGAGCACTTGGGTTGAAGAGGCGTATACGACGCGGCCGCTGCCGAGCCACATGCCGTAGACAAATGTGCCGAGGATGCACACGAAAAACAGCACGCCTTTGCCCGTGCGGCCCTGATAGACGTGGCCCAGGCCGGGGAGCAGCCAGGCCAGGAACGCGGCCAGGCGCGGGTCCTTCAAATCGATTTCGATTTCGGTCTCGTCTTGGACGGGGCGTGTGGACGCTGGGTCAGCCATTCGGCGATTGCCTCGACTAATTTGAGTTCACTCGTTGGGCTTCCAACTGTCTAGCGGGGCATGTTTTCGATGCATCATTCTAAGCCGTTGCGCGGTGAATTCCAGATCAGTTTCGCACCGCCAGGGCCGACGATCTTACAGCAAGTTTCAAGTCGTAAATGTAGTTCGTTGGCGTGTACCAAAAATTGGCTGATGAATTCGACGTTTTGCCGGAACATCGCATCGCGGAGCGCACCTCGTCCGGTTGTGAGAGGGCGGTAAAATTGGTAAATTCATATGTTTTGCTGGCCTTTTGGATGAAGCCACCCGGTTCGTGATCCCCGCCGAGCGAATACGCTTTCCAGGGTGCCATCTCGCTCCGTTCACCAACCGTCGGTCGGTGCCGGCGTCGCGACTGAAGACTGAATTCCGCTTGCACCGCGCCCGAAATTGTAGCGCTGCCTAGCTGCTTGAAAGGATGCCAAGTGTCGACTGATTCCACCGATCCAACTCCGCCGGAAAATCCGCAGGAACAAGCGATCGCCGCGCGGCTTATCGATCTGCCGATCGAAGACGAGCTCAAGGACAGCTACCTCACGTACGCGATGAGCGTGATCGTGAGCCGGGCGTTGCCCGATGTGCGCGACGGCCTCAAACCTTCGCAGCGGCGGATTCTCGTGGCGATGAACGATTTGAATCTGACGCCAGGCGCCGCGCGCGTCAAATGCGCCAAGATTTCCGGCGACACGAGCGGCAACTACCACCCGCACGGCGAAAGCGTGATCTACCCCACGCTTGTGCGCATGGCCCAGGACTGGAACATGCGGCACGTGCTTATCGACAAACAGGGCAATTTCGGGTCGATCGCCGGGCTACCCGCGGCCGCGATGCGGTACACCGAAGCGCGGATGTCGCCGGTGGCCGCGCTGATGCTGGAAGATTTGAAGCTGGACACCGTCGACTTCGTGCCTACGTACGATGAGCGGCATCAAGAGCCGACGGTGCTGCCGTCGAAGTTTCCGAACTTGCTCGTGAATGGGTCGGGCGGCATCGCGGTCGGCATGGCGACTTCAATCCCGCCGCACAACCTCGGCGAGGTTTGCCGCGGCATCATCGCGCTGATCGACAACCCGAACATCACCGTTCCGGAGCTGATGGAGCATATCCCGGGGCCGGACTTTCCCACCGGCGGCGTCGTTTGCGGCAAGACGGCCATCTGGAAGGGTTATGAAACCGGCCGCAGCACGATCGTCGTGCGCGCTACGACGCGGATCGAAGAGTACAAGAGCGACCGCTTCCGCATCATTGTCTCTGACATCCCCTACCAGCTCACGCGCGATCCGGTGGAAAAGCGGATTCATGAGCTGGCCAACGAGGGAAAGGTGCCGGGCATCGCCGCGGTGCGCAACGAGAGCGATCTCAAGGAGCCGGTGCGGCTGGTCATCGAGCTGAAGAAGGACGCCGACCCCGACATCGTGCTCAATCAGCTTTACAAGTTTTCGCCGCTGCAGGATTCGTTTTCGATCATCCTGCTGGCGCTGGTCGACGGCAAGCCGCGCACTCTTTCGCTCAAAGAGATGCTGCAGGAGTTCGTGCGGCATCGCGTGATTGTAATTCGGCGGCGGACGCAGTTCCTGCTCGCCCGGGCGCGCAAGCGCAAGCACACGGTCCAGGGTCTGCTGCTGGCTCACGCGAACATTGACGAGGTGATCCGCGTGATTCGGGCTTCCAAGTCGCAGGCTGAAGCGAAAGAGCGGCTAATGGCGATCAAAACGCCTGCCGCTTTGATCGAGCGCGCGCTGGGCGAAATCGGCTTCGCTCAGTTTAAGCAGGAGCGCGGCACGGCCGAGGAATATTCGCTCACGCCGGTTCAGGCCGACGCCATTTTGAAGATGACGCTTGGCCAGCTCGTGAACCTGGAGCAGGAGAAGCTCATCGACGAGCACACGAAGCTCATCGATCAGATTTACGAGTATCACAGTATTCTCATTGACGAGCTGCGCATCTACCAGATTATCCGCGAGGATTGCGAGGAAATTGCCCGCAAACACGGCGACACGCGGCGCACGCAAATCAGCGACGAAGATCTCGGCGAAGTCGACATCGAGCAGCTTATCGAAGAAGAGACGATGGTCGTTTCCATCTCGCACAACGGCTACATCAAGCGCACGCCGGCTAGCGTTTACCGGGCCCAGCGCCGCGGCGGCAAGGGAATAAAAGGCGCCAAGACCGACGAAGACGATCCGGTCGAGCACCTGTTCGTCACAAGCACGCACGACTACCTGCTCTTCTTCACGAACAAGGGCAAAGTCTACTGGCAAAAGGTTTACAACCTGCCGCCGCTTTCGCGCGAGAGCAAAGGCCGCGCGGTCGTGAACCTGTTGAACCTGGCCGAGGATGAAAAGATCGCCGATTGCCGGGCCGTGCGCGACTTCGACAAGCCGGATCATTACCTCATGATGGCGACGCGCAAAGGCCTGGTGAAAAAAACCGAGCTCAAGGCGTACAGCCGCCCGCTCAAGAGCGGCATCATTGCCATCAAGCTCAAAGAGGACGATGAGCTGGTCGACGTCGCAATCACCAAGCCGGGCGACGAAATCGTGCTCGCCACGGCGCGCGGCATGGCGATTCGCTTCAACGAGTCGGACGCCCGCCCGATGGGCCGCAACACCAGCGGCGTGAAAGGCATCACGCTCACGAAGGACGATCATCTGGTCGGCATGGTCGTGGCCGACCCGGACGCGACGCTGCTTACGGCGTGCGAAAAAGGCTACGGCAAGCGCACGCCGTTCGGGCCCAACGCTGCGCCCGAGGAAATCAGCGAAGGCGCTCCGGATGACACAAGCGCGACAGCCCCCGGCTCTGCCGCGGGTCCGCCCGCCGAAGGCGAGGATGAAGCCGAAGGCTCCTCATCTTCTTTCCGCTACCGCACGCAGCGCCGCGGCGGCAAGGGCCTGCGCGACATCAAGACGACCGATCGCAACGGCCCGGTGATTGGCATCGTCCGCGTGAGCGACGATGATGAGCTGATGATGATGACCGCGCGCGGCAAGATCCAGCGCGTGAAGGTGAGCGACTTCAACCCCATCGGCCGCAACACGCAGGGCGTGCGCATCATGTCGCTCGAAGAAGGCGACACACTCGCTGCGATCGTTTGGGTGCCGACGGAGGAACGCGAGGAGGACGCTTCTGAATCAGTGCCCGAGGCGTAACTGATTTATTGAGTCTTGCATTGGAAATGATCCTGTCAGCCGGCACGCGCTAGCGTCCGGTTGGCGCTGCAACAATTCATAAACCGCGGGGCTAGCGCCCGGCGGCTAATGTCAGTGCAAGACTCAATAGAGCACCTAACAATAGGAAACCGCCAAGGACGCCAAGTGCGCGAAGTCGGCCCTGAACGGCGAAATAATTATGGTCTTTCTTGGCTCCTTGGCGTTCTTGGCGGTTTAATTCATTCTGTTAGATGCTCTCAGCCAAACGACATGTGGCTTTGCTTCGTGATGTTGTCCATATTGGATAGGCGTTGATTTTCCACGATGGTAATGTCTCAGGCCGACGTTGACATTGCCGGCCTTACGCCGCCAGTCTCGAGGCCTGCTGCCGATCCGGCAAAAATCCAGCGGATGGGCCAATTCGACTGGAGCAAGTACTCCCCGATTATAATTGAAAAGGTTGGTGATCAACTTATCATTCAAGATGGCATGACACGCGTCGAAGCAGCGCGTCGCGCAGGTGTCACCAGCCTGCCGGCTTATGTTTTCGAGGACAAGTGAGACCGTCGATGACCGAACTAAACCCGTTCTACAACAAGTTGCTTAGTTTTGGGCTGATCGCCCTGAGGGAAGCAGTGCGCTGCGGCGATTTGGAATGGGCCGAAGCGGAAATTGAATTGCTTCACAACATTCCCAGTCTTCTCGAGGAGTCCAACCCCGAGCGTCATCGATACTTCTGGTGCACTGAGCGTGACGCCTACATCAAGTGGGTAGAATTCTGTGATCGCGAAAAAGTGAAGAGGCGCTTGCGACTGTATTACGAGCCGTTGTGGGATGGAATGAAAGCGATAATGCTCGAGTCGTTGTCGTGTAGCAGTGCAGCAGAAAACAAGTGATGAGCGCCGTGATGTCCACCGACGCTCCATTTAAGCCGCCGCGGAAAAAGCACAGCGTGTTGTGGTTGGTCGGCGGCCTTTTCTTCTTGCTTTTGGTGCTGTTCTTCTATCAGCTTTTTGGCCCGAACCCGCGGATCGTCGTTTCGAAGCAGACGACGTTTATCACTGAGCCGCTGGGTCCTGACGGCCTGCCCGACTACGAGCAGCATTTGCTCGACATGTTGCGCGATGGCGTGACGCCCGAGAACAACGCCGTCGTGCTCCTATGGCAGGCGCTGTTTCCTGCCGACGTGCCGCCGCAGGACATCGCGCTGGTGGTCACCGAACTTGGGCTCGACGCGGTGCCGTTAGCCGAGGACGCGCTGGTGGAGTTCTACAGCGACGCGAATCGCGAGCGCGTGAAGGGCTTCTTGATCGGCGAAAAACCGGAAAGCGGCGGCGCTCTCGATACCGGCGTTGACGCCGGAAGCGCCGAGGCAGACGACCAGGCGCTCGACTTCAATGAGTATGTTGAGTGGGATGATGCGAATGCGCGGGTCGTCGAGGAGGTTCTGGACCGGGCGATGGAGCGGCCATGGACCTCGGCCCAATTGCCGCCGATTGCGGATTGGATTCGAGAAAACCAGGCGCCTCTCGATTTGATTGTCGAAGCGTCGCGGCGAACGCGCTTCTACGCGCCGTCGCCAACATTGCTCAACAACGACCGCGACCTCTTAATCGCCGTGCTCTTGCCAATTCAGCAGGGCACGCGCGAGGCCGCACTCTCCCTGTCCGTGCGAGCCATGTGGCACCTGGGCGAAGGGCGGGCGATGGAAGCCTGGGAAGACATCATGGCCGTACACCGACTTTCGCATTTGATGAATCAAGGACACTGGCTGGTGGAGCAGTTGATCGCACTGGCGATAAGCGGCATTGCCTGCAACGACACAATTACGTTCCTCGATCATGCGAAGCTTACTCCGGATCAGGCGCACCAGGTGCAGCGTGATTTGGCCGGGCTTTCCAACTTTTCTGTGGCGGCGCGGTCGCTCAATCAAGGGGAGCGGCTGTCGGCGCTGGATGCTTTCATGCGCGTCGGCTCCGGCGGAGGAGGTCAACTTTATTCGAGCATAAGCGGCGGCGGCAATGAGGTCGGCAGCGGCGGGCTCAACATCGTGTCGATAGACTGGAATCTTGTACTTCGCGATACGAACCGCTGGTACGATCGGCTGGTCGCAGCCGCCGAGTTGCCCGACCGCGAGGCACGTGTCGCCGCGCTTGCCAAGCTAAATGCCGACGTTCAGCTCCTGCAGGCTGAAACGAAGACGCCGTCGCGGTTATTGGCCGCCGTCGTCAGCCGGCAGCAGCGCAGCAAAATCGTATCCGAGATCATGCTCAGCCTGTTTCTGCCGGCTCTCAACGCGGTAACCGATGCCGAAGACCGGCAAAACACAACACTCGAATTGACTCGGCTGGTCGCGGCCTTAGCCGTGTATCGCGCCGAACACGGCACCTATCCAGAATCAACCGACGAACTGGTACCGGGCGTAATTGAGCGGCTGCCGGTTGAAGTTTTCAGTGGCAAACCGTTTGCCTACAAGCGCAGCGCGGACGGCTACTTGCTTTACGGCGTCGGCGCGAACGGCATCGACGAGGGCGGCAGCAACGAAAAGTATCGGGTTCAAAACGGCCAGCCTATCGACGACATGCTCGACCAAGCCGAAGCCGAAGCGCGGCAATCGCAAATTCCCAAGGATGCCGACGACAATTCCATCCTCGTGCCGCGGCCGGCATTTGAGCTGCCGGAAATGTCCTCTGAGGGCGCAGAAGTACCATGACAATATACGATTGTTGCTCACCGACGAGGAAAAAACCCAGGGTCGAATGGTGGCTCGGAAGTCTGGTTGTGCTGTTTCCGGCGCTGGCGATGTTTCAGCAAGGTGCGCCGCCAATTATCCTCTCGCGCGAGACGACTTTCGTTACGGAACCACTCAAGGCAGATGGTTTGCCCGACTACGAGAAGTACGCGCTTGCGGTGTACCGGGCAAACATAGTGCCAGAAAACAATGCGGCTGTGCTCCTCTGGACGGCGATGTGGCCGGGAGAGATTGAGCCTGCCGACTATAGTCGATTTTGCCGTGAGCTAGGGCTGGTAGAAGTGCCTGATGCAGCAACAGCGTGCCAACCCTTGTACGGCGACGATAATCGAAGACACGTGTTGAAATGGCTTCACAGCCGCGGTAATGCTAACGCGACACAGGACACCGTAGGTGCCGTTTTAGACGAGGCCACAACGCGACCTTGGAAGATTCAGTCGCTGCCGCCCTTGGCCGATTGGGTTCGAAAAAATCGATCGGCGCTCGACGCAATTGTTGCTGCGTCCCATCGCCCGCAGTTTTACTCACCATCTCCGTCGCTCTTGAACGAGGTTGATGAGCCACTGGTTGAGATGCTAATGCCGGGCGCACAAATGGCTCGGTCAGCGGCCCGCTCGTTGTCGGTGCGCGCAATGAGCTATTTGGGCGAAGGCCACATAAACCGGGCTTGGCAGGACATACTTGCATGCCACCGCTTGGCCCGGCTACTGCCGACCGGCACATTGATCGAGTATCTGGTGGCGATTGGGATCGACGAGAAAGCGAGCGACTCAACAGTCGCGCTGTTAAGCGACCCGCGAATTTCACCGGAACAAGCCAGGCCGGTGTTGAGAGACATTCAATCACTGTCTGAATTCACGACGATAGCAGATTCCTATGATGAACTAGAGCGAATTGTATATTTGGATTCGGTGCTGGCTCTTAGAGGAAGACGCGCTCGTGCATGGCAAGAGCTTTTTGAGCTGGATGACGAATTCTTTAACGTGACAAAGCTTCCGGCGGACTGGAATGTCGCATTACGGCAAGGGAATGAGTTGTACGATCGCATGGCGGCTACGGCGCGCATGCCTTCCAGCCGGGCGCGCGATGCAGCGATTTCGCGCATAATCGCGGATATCGAAAAACTTGGAGACGATGCCAAACGGCGGTTACCGTCGATTGCGGTTTTGAATCCGCAGGCTCGCGGCGAAGTTTTCGCGGCGTTGACCATCGCGCTAATGGTCCCGGCATTCGACGCTTCACTCACAGCGCAAGATCGCGTGAATACTAAGCTGCATTTGACTCGTCTCGCAGCCGCGATCGCCGTATACCGCGCCGAGCATGGAACCTATCCGGCGAAGCTGGATGATCTGGCGCCCAGTGTGCTCCTAAGGGTTCCCGTCGACCTGCACAATAGGAGATTTGGCTACCGGCAAAAAAGTGACGGTTATTTGTTGTACACTCGTGGTAAAAACGGCGCCGATGATCACGGCAGTCATGAGCAGTATCAGGTGCTGAATGGAGAGCAACTCGACACGCTCAACGAGGCCCAAGCCGAAGCCCGTCAGGCGCAAATCCCCAAGGGAGCCGATGACATTTCCATCCTCGTGCCGCGGCCGGCGTTTGAGCTGCCGAAACTGCAGGCAATTCCGCAGTAGGCGCTGCGTGCAGCGATCCGTTTTGCTGGTCGACGCCAGCATGTTTGTTACGTCGCGACGCACTTCGTAGAGCGGATGCCAAGCGCCGAAACGTGCAAGGCATTTACGATGAGCCCTTGATTTCGGCCGCCCATTGTGGTATACATATGATCATTTAACCGTCGGGCTGCTTCCCGCGTGCGCGCTGCTCGCCCCAATGCCGCAGGCGAGGGCTGCTCGTGCGCGCGTCGAAAGCGCCCTTTTGACTTGGGTCAACCAACCGGCATTTTCCCTAGGATCCTGCGCAAAAGCGCGACCAGACGGTTTCTCGCAGATGTCCAAAAATAGGTGGGGGGAGTTTTGGACATCTGCGAAAAACCCCGCAGGAATTTGATTTGCCGCCGGCGTCCCGCTGTGCCGGCAATGCCGCTCTGGCCGCCTCGACGCCTGTCAGTTCGTCGTTATGATGAAGCTTTGTTTCCTTGCCGGCCGCAGCGTCAGGCGTCCTCATACCGTAGTTTCAACGCATGAAAATTGCAGTTATTGGCACCGGCTATGTCGGCCTGGTGACCGGCACGTGTTTCGCCGACAGCGGCAACGACGTCACTTGCGTCGACATCGATCGAGCCAAGATTGAGCGGCTAAATCGCGGCGAAATTCCGATTTACGAGCCCGGCCTCGAGGAAATGGTTCGCGAGAACCAGGCGGCCGAACGGCTCCGCTTCACGACCGAGCTGGCGCCGGCAGTGGCATCCGCCGCATTTGTGTTTCTCGCGGTGGGCACGCCGCAAAGCCATGACGGGGCGGCGAACCTTTCGGCACTGTGGTCGGTGGTCGACAGCATCGCGCCGCATCTGCGGCCTGACGCGGTGGTCGTGACAAAGAGCACCGTACCCGTGGGCACATGCGCGAAGATCTTCCTCCGGTTGAAAGAGGATACGGGCCGCGAGTGCGCCGTGGCCAGCAACCCCGAGTTCCTCAAGGAAGGCTCAGCGATCGAGGATTTCATCAAGCCCGATCGGGTGGTCGTGGGCGTGCGCCGCGAGGAGGTGGGCGAGATGCTGCACGAGCTGTACAAGCCGTTCCTGCGCACCGAGAAGCCGTTTCTAATCATGTCGCCGGAGAGCGCTGAGCTGACGAAGTACGTGGCCAACGCGCTGCTGTCGACCAAGATCAGCTTCATCAACGAGATGGCCAACCTCTGCGAGCGGATGGGCGGTGACATCAACGACGTGCGCCGCGGCATCGGCCATGACACCCGGATCGGCTTTGCGTTTCTGTTTCCCGGCGTCGGCTACGGCGGCAGCTGCTTTCCAAAGGACGTGCGCGCGCTCGTGAAAATGTCCGAAGAGCACGGAATGACGCCGCGCATCATGCGGGCCGTCGACGCAGTGAATGAATCGCAAAAGCAGGTCATGATCGACAAGCTGGGCGCGCATTTCGGCGGCAATCTGAAAGGGAAAACCATTGCCGTTTGGGGGCTGGCATTCAAGCCGCGGACCGATGACATTCGCGAGGCTCCAGCGCTCGTACTCATCGACTGGCTGCTAAAGTCGGGCGCCGCAGTATGCGTGCATGATCCGGAGGCGATGGAAAATGTGCGTGCCCAGTATGGCGACAAGTTGACTTATTGCGCGAAGGCAATGGCGGCCCTCGATGGTGCCGAAGCGCTGGCGATCATGACCGAATGGGGAGATTACCAGCGGCCCGAGTTCAAAGAAATCTTCCAGCGGATGCGCTCGCCCGCGATCTTCGACGGCCGCAATCTGTACGAGCCGTGGACCATGGAACGGCTGGGCTTCACGTACCACAGCATCGGCCGGCCGGCCGTGGGGTAGGTCCCGCGAGCCGAGCGGGGCCAATGTCGCACGACGCGAGCGACGGCGCAGGTGCCGCTCGGCTCGCGGCACCTACTGCCGTTTTGTTGACGCAAACCCGGCCCGCGCCTACTCTGAAAGCTGAAGAAGAGGCCTTCATGAAAGCTCGTCGGCGGCGATCTACGCGAACAATTCTGGGGTCGCTTTTTGCGCTGGCGGTTGCCGCCAGCGCCCGCGGCGACGTGCCCATCGGCGGGTTCGTTCCATTAGTTGGCATGGGCCTCACGAATCAGTTCGACACGTTTGACAGCGATCCAACAGGTACGTTTTTTATTGCCGATCCATCCGATTCCTGGGGTGGCACGCCGCTCGGCCCTGGAAGTTCGGCCTATTTCGACCTGGCCCTCCTGGACACCGGCGCCGCGACGCACATCCTGACGTTACCCGCGGCCAATGCGACGGGGTTCAACATCCAAGGCGAAGGTTTCCGCGGCACGAACTTTCAAACCATCTTCGGCGCAGGCGGCGAACCGATCAGCCTGCGAATCAACGATCCGCTCGGTGTCTACGCGGCGGGCCTGGCGAATCGAACGAGCGCTGGCTCCACATTGACAATGAACACCGCCGCGATGCGCGGCCAAACGAGCTTCGCCATGCTCGAAGCGCCAGCCCAGTGGACGTTGCCGAACATTCTGGGTTTGCCAATTGCCGCCCATCACGCCATCGCCATTCGCAACGACCAGCCGCAGATTTTTCAGCATCAAGGGCGGACAGTGCGCACGCCGAACGTGACTTTCGTCGAATTGGGAACCGGTCCCGATATGGGAGTTTTGCGCCGCACGGACCTGCGGATTCGGCCGTCGGCCAGCTTTCTGCAGGGGCCGCTTTACGTGCAGAATCTCGACATTCTCGGCGGCCTGGAATTTCACGATAACCCGCTGTCCCCCTCGGTCATCGATAGCGGCGCCATGTTCATCGAAGTCGACCTGGCCAATGGCACTCGCTCGATCCAGGACAAGGAGCTGCTGTTCGATACCGGGGCCGATATGACCGTGCTTTCCCAGATGACCGCGGCGCGGCTTGGTTTCGACGCGCTGCTGGACGAGCCCGATTTCGTGTTGGAGGTGGAAGGGGCGGGGGGCGTTTCCGGCGGCGTGCCCGGATTCTACATCGATGAGCTCAACATCGACACGTTTGGCGGCTCGTTCACGCTGCAAAATGTACCCGTGGCCGTGCTCGATTTGCCGAATCCGAATGACCCGGCGAACGTCCTTGATGGCATCATCGGCATGCATTTGTTCAACGGCCGCAACCTGGTGATCGACGCCAATCCGGCGGCCAGCCAATCGGGCGGCGGGCCGCCGCGAGTTTATATCAGTGACCCGGTTACTCAGACGCATAACTGGGCAAGCACGGCATCGGTCGGCCAGTGGCAAACAGCGTCCAATTGGAGCCCGCCCGGCACACCCGACATCATGTGGGTAGCGAATGTTGCCAATGTATCCGGCAGTAATCAAGTCGCGATGGTATCGGCCAATTCGACCGTCTTTGAACTATCGGTATCCGGGACACCATCCGCTTTGATGACGATTCACATAGAAAACGGCGTCACTCTTACGACATTTGGTGAAACGCGAATTGAAGCGGGTGGACAAATCGAGTTGGCGGGCGGCAAGCTCGATGCGCAGTTTGTCAATATCGACGGCGGCGTGCTGACCGGAGAGGGCGAAGTGTTTGTCGGCACCGGCCCGATTCATAGCCCGGTGCGCAATATCAGCGGGCGAATTGAACCGGGCGATCCAATTGGCCAGCTGACGATTGATGGCGATCTCTCGCAGCAGGATGCCGGCACGTTGGCAATCGATCTTGGCGGCACCGTGGCCATCACGGAATACGATCGTCTCGAGGTAGATCGATTTGCGTTTCTCGACGGCACGCTGGAAGTGTCACTCGTCGACGCCGGGTCGGGCGTGTTCATGCCGAGCGTCGGCAATACGTTCACGATTCTGACCGCGGCCGAGGGCGTCCAGGGAACCTTTGATGATTTGCAGCTGCCCGCCGGGTTTACCTGGAACGTGATGTACGGCGCCAATAGCGTAACCCTGAGCGTTACCGGGTTGGGGCTCGCCGGCGACTTCAATGGCGACGGCGCGGTCGACACATCCGACTACATCGTGTGGCGAAGATCCGGCGGCAACCTGCCGGAATACAACGACTGGCGCACTAATTTTGGCAGGACGAGTGCGGGGGCCGGGTCGGCCGTCGTGGCCGCAGTCGCTGTGCCGGAGCCGGGCGGTATTGTGCTTTCGATGAGCGGTTTGCTCGCTGTCACGGCTTTGAGGCAGCTAAACCGCAAGCGGAGGGCGGCGGGGTCTTCGAATTAAAGACCAGCTCTCAATTCTTACTCGGCGCGTTCCGTGCGCAGTGTCGAAGAGCTATGAAGTGTCGTGGCGCTGGTGAATCGCGGCACGATGAGACCGTTCTTGTTCATCGGGATGTCGATAGCGACCATGACCCGGTCGGTGTCGGACGTCAAAACTTCAGGCGTCACCGTAATCGTGGCGGAGCGAGCTCCGACAATGCCCAGCAGGTTGTTCGCCTTGGCTTTCGCTTCAGCGACGGTGGCGCCGGGGACCATGACGGTGCGGGCCGCTTCGTAAGCGGCGTTGTCCGCCGTGTGGCGAATCACGTTCAGCCAGCCGAACTCGAACGCGGCCAACAGAAGCAAGAAAAACAGCGGCGCGGTTAGCGTGAAT
>DASXWB010000569.1:0-5339 GCA_036503915.1 Lacipirellulaceae bacterium
ACGTTGTTGGGCTTGATATCGCGATGGATGATGCCTTTCTGATGGGCATGCTGCACCGCCTGACAGACCTGCACGAACAGCTCCAGGCGCGCGCGAAGCGGCAAATGTTTTTCATCGCAGTATTTGGTAATCGGTACACCCTTGACCAGCTCCATGACGAAGTACGGCCGACCGCTGTCCGTCGTGCCGGCGTCCAACACCTTAGCGATGTTGGGATGATCCATCATCGCCACGGCCTGCCGCTCGGCCTCGAAGCGGGCGATCACCTGCCGCGTGTCCATGCCCGGCTTGATGATCTTGAGGGCGACCGTGCGATGGATCGGCTCGGTCTGCTCGGCCATGAACACCACGCCCATGCCGCCTTCGCCAATTTGCTGCAAGAGCTTGTACGGGCCAATTTGCTGACCTGGCCGCTCGTTGATTAGTCTCTGATCGGCTGTGGGCGATGGCTCGAAGGCCGGCGCTTCGAGAAAGCTGCCCAACGAGTGCTCGTGCTGCAGCAACTCGTCCACCTCGGCGCGAAGCCGATCGTCGCCGGCGCATTGCGACGCCACAAAGGCACGGCGCTCGTCCGGCGCAGTGATCTCAACCGCGTTGAGAAAAATCGATTTGGCACGGTCTTGAGTCGCGTTCATCAGAATACTCCCCGGCTGCGCGGCCGGTCATCAGTACAGTGCGAAGCGATGGGACGAAGCCCGCCAGAAAACTTGGCGAGAATTCTGTTCGGAGCGGTGATCCGGCGAAGGGGACAGGCACATTTTTGCTCCGATGACTGCGCAAAAACGAGCCCGTCCCCACCGCTAGCTCAGATCGCGGTGGAGCCAGGATCGCGCGTAAGTCCAGTTTCGTTCAGCAGTTCGCAAGGATATGCCAAGGGCTTCGGCGGCCTGGGGCATCGTCAGGCCGGCAAAGAACCGCAAATTAACGAGCCTGGCGGCGAGTGCATCCTGCTCTTCAAGACGCCGCAGCGATTCGTCTAAGGCGACGATGTCGCCCGATGGGGCGTCGGCGGAAATCTGCTCCAGATCAATCAACGCGCGGTGCTGGCCACCGCCACGAGCCGGTTGCTGCTTGCGACGCGCGTTTTCCACCAGGATGCGGCGCATCGCCTGGGCGGCGGCAGCGAAGAAGTGGCCGCGACTGTTCCAATTGGCTTTCTGCGCCCCATCGGGTCCGACGAGACGCATGAAGGCCTCGTGGACCAGGGCCGTGGCTTGAAGCGTTTGCCCTGGTTTTTCCTTGGCGAGCCTGGCGGCCGCGAGCTTGCGCAGCTCGTCGTAGAGTAGCGGCAGGAGCTGCTCAGACGCATGCGGGTCGTTTTGCTCAATGGCCGAGAGAATCTCAGTGACATCCCCCATGGCGGCCAGCATACCGCGCGGCAGGGACGGGAGCAAAACAGAGGGCGATCAGGACTGCGGCCAGCGCCGTCGGTTCGGGGACGGCAGACGACCCCGCGGGCGGCGCCCCGCCAGCGGCGGCACCCGACGCGGACGTTCGGCCGAAGTTGGCGCGCCAAGTGTTGTATTCATTCGCGCTTGCGGCGTTTTTGCGCCAGACGACATAGTCGGCGGCGTCGACGGAGCCGTCGGCGTTGAAGTCGCCGGGCAGGAGCGTTGCTTCGCCCACCTGCAGCAGCACCGAGCCGGCGTTCTGCACGACGTCCAATGTCAGGCCGTTGAATGTGGGGGCGATGATTGCGTCGAAGGCACCGGTGATGGAGCCGATTGCGCCTTCGAACAATGCAAACGACTGACCGAGTGTTGGCATGAAGCCATCGAGCAGCGATAGCTTTAATATGCCGTCGAGCGTGATGTTGCCGTTGTTGGTAACGACGATGCGGTCGCGCAGCGGGTCGCCAATTTCGAATTCAAGGATGCCGCCGGACATCATCGTGAGGCCGCCGATGGTGCTCGTGCCGGGTGATGAGCCGGGCGCGTAGACGCCACCCGCGTTGACCATTACGCCGCCGGCAATATTGGTTCCGCTGTCTTCCAGCCGGCCGCCGTTGTTCACGATCGCCGAGCCGACAAGCGAACCGGTGACTCGAAGCGTGCCGCCGTTGACAGTGGTTGCTCCTGTATAGGTGTTCGTGCCCGCGAGCGTGATCGTGCCGGCGCCGACCTTGGTGAGCCGGCCGCCGGTGACGAACCCGCCCGGGTGGTCGATGATTGGGCCGGTGACAACGGTATCGATGGGTCGGCTGCCGACGGTTAAGTGCGTGCCTTTCAAGGCAAACGTGCCGGCGCCGCCTATAGATCCAAGCGATATATCGTTGTAAAGGCGTTGGTCGGCGAAGTCGACCAGCGCGCCGGCGGTCGTGTCGACACGCGCGGTGGCCCCGTTGGCGGCGCCGTTGAAGACGATGCTCGCGCCCGTGCCGCCGTTGGTTCCGCCATGGGCGATGAGGTCGGCGTTGCCCGGGCTGGCGCCGCCGGTGATGTAAATTGATGCGGGCGAGGCCAGGGGAGCAGACGCGCCCAGGACAATGATCGTGGACTCCGCCGCCGTGGCGTTGGTTCCGACGAAGTTGACGTATGCCTGGCTGCCGGCGGTATAAACAGCGCCCCCGGCGGCAAGGATTTCGGCATCGCCGGCGGAGGTTCCCGAAAATTGGGCTATGGCACGGTTGGCCAGCGTAATGATGGCGTCAGCCGCAGTGGACTGGTCATAGAACAATATCTGGCTGGCTTCACCGAGCGTGAACCTGGAACGGGCCGGAGTCGTCATGTCGCCGGCGGTGGAGTTTCCATAGAAAATAATGCTGCCGGAGTCGTTTTCCGCTACGACTTGCGCGTCGGCGGCCGTGGCGTTGGTGTAGAACTGAACTCCACCGAAACCACGAGTGCCCGCACGCATCGTGATCTCCGACCGGGCTGCGGTTGAATCGTCGTAGAAGAAGATGTATCCGCCCGCGCTGGCGGTATTCAGCGGCTCGTTCTCGATAAATAGATGAGCGTCGGCTGCGGTCGACTCGTCATGGAATTCGATGCGTCCGTGATCGCTATAGCCGTCAAATGTGCGGAGGGTGGCGTTGGCGGCCGTTGAGTTGTCGTAGAAGTAGGTGCGGCCGGCCAGGTCGCCGACGGTGATGTGCCCTCGGTTATTGATCGTGGCGCTGCCGGCGCTCGCGAAGTTGCGGAACTCCGTTATGCCCGGGTCTGCGGCCTGGCTGGGCGAGCCTTCGTTTTCGATCGTTCCATTGCCGGCGCTGGTTGAATCCTGAAATACCGTGCGGGCAGAAATGCCCCCGTAATTGGAACCGTCGGCGTGGTTAGTGATGCGCGCGGTTCCGGCGGCCGAGTTGCCATAAAAGTATGTGGCGCCTCCAATTCCATTGGCCGTGGTCGCGCCATGGTTATGGATCTCGGCATTTGCAGCGGATGATGAGTCGGTGAAAACCGTGAAGCCGCCCGCGCCATTAAAGGATTCGGCCTGGCCCTCGTTATGAAACGTGGCGTGGCCGGGAAGTGCGTCGTCGCCGGCTCGCGAGTTGTCCTCGAAGCGGACTTCGCCGCCGAAACCTACCGCGACATTGCCCAGCGGCAGGCTCGGCCCGAGCCGCCCGCCCTTACTGCGGAACTCGGCGTCACTGGCAGTCGAGTCGTGGCGGAAAGTGACCTGCGCATTGGGACCGCCGTCCCCCGACCCGCCTTCGAGCTCGAAGGAGGCGCTTCCCGCCGTGGAATTGTTTTCAAATGTGACCGAGGCGCCCGCGTAGCGATCGAATCGATGTGGTATATGGGGCGGCGGCCCACCCCCGATCGATGTGCCTCCACCGCTGAGGTAATATTCCACATTTCCGCTTCCAGCATTGGCGGTGTTCTTAAACGTCAGCGTTGCTGCGGAGTCAAATAGGGATGGGGTCGGTTCATCCTCGAGCGGCGATTCCAGAAAAATCTTCTGGGGATTGGTCGATGAGTTGTTGATGCCGTTGGCGGTGATATCCATGTCGATGTTCGATTTAAATCGCAGCGTGTAAGCGGGTGCCGTAGCGGGGAAGGAGATCCACTGAATCGTGCCCAGTGGCAAGTTCATGTCGACATCGGTCTGCGGGGATTGGTCGAACACAAGACGATCATCTGCTTCCGGCAGGGCAGGGCTCCAGTTGCCCGCCGTGCTGGCGTCGTTGTCGGCACCAAGCCCAGTCCATTGGATCTGGCTCGTCGAAACATTGATTGTCCATCCCATGTCGCGCAGCAGAGCTCGATCGATGGCGCTGGGTGTTCGAAGTACGGCGCCCGCGGCGATCCCAGGCACCATGACTGAGTTGGCGACGCTGGGGTCGAGATGAGCGATGCTGGAACCCGCGTTATATGGATTCGGAGCGTTGATCTCCACAGGCGCGCCGCCGTTGGCTGCCGTGGCGGTTGCGCCGTTCCAAAAGACGTTTCCGCTGACCAGCGCGCTGGCGCGCTGTGATGTTGAAAGCGAAGTGAGCGTCGGCCCGCCCGCCCCCGAAGTGAGGAACAAATCGTACGGCATTGGCAGGCAACCCAGGCAAGGGTCGGTGACGGTCCGAGCTCCCAGAATTCCGTAGTCGCCGTCCTGTTGAAAGCTGTTGTCGTATCCCAATCCGTGGCCTAGTTCGTGGACTGCTATCGAGATGAAGTCGCCCTCCGAGGGGCTGGGAGTCCCGTGAATGCCGAAAAAGAAAGTTTGGGCCTGGTTGACGGTCATCTGGATTTCGTGCCGCACAGGCGCGAGATCGCGCAGCGCCAAATGGTTTGCCAGCGCTTTGGGATAGTTCACTTCCTCTTGATAGGCCGGATTGGAGCTATCGAAGTCGCTGTAGAAGTAGTTGGGCGATGCAGAAGCCCACGTCGTGGAGCCGGCCGGATAGGCGCCGAAGCTGGCGCGCACTTCGACCGTTTCCCCTTCATAGGTGGACGGGATCAGCCGCCCCCAGATTTCCCCCGCTTCCTCTAGAGCCGCGCGGCGAATCTCGCCCTGGGTCGGATGCAAGAAACCCTGGCCATCGGGATCGTCGTAAAAAAACAGGAAATCGATCGCACGGGCCGGAGCGACCAGCAGCATTACCGCCGCCAGGGTTACTGCGACGCGAGCCCTCAACCTGGCAGTGAACGGCGACATGATTGGCTCCTTACGTTTGTGACCTGACGATCTTCAGGCAAAATAATGGCAACGGCAGCCGTATGTGCCCGGACTTCTGACGTCCGACGCAGGATGTGTTCCTCGTGAATGTTTACGAAGGCAATCTGTGATACAATCAAAAAAGCCATCGGCCTTGGCGCGTAAATCGAGCGCAAGGACGAGGCCGGGCCGGTGAGGGATTCGCTTGGCGGCAAGACCTCACCGGCTGATATAATTCGTGTTTACTC
>DASXWB010000570.1:0-1549 GCA_036503915.1 Lacipirellulaceae bacterium
CGGCAGCACCGAAGTTGTCGTAAGCGTCCATGCGCTCGACCACGGCCGCGCAGGTGCGGTTCAGCTCGCTCAAAATCCAGCGGTCGAGTTCGTTGCGTTGTTTGATCGGCCGATACGATTTTGCAGACGAAAGTGCCCGAGTATTGAAATCCCTGTCCCCCGCATCCCACATCCTGCAGCCTTCCACATTGGGATCGAACCCGTCGATGTTCGCGTAGATCACAAAGAAGCTGTACACGTTCCATAGCCGCAGCAAAAATTCCGGGATGCTGTCCTTGATCGCCTGCTCGCTGTAGCGAATCGTGGTCCACGGCGGCTGCGTGGCGAAGAAGTACCAGCGCAGCGCATCGGCGCCATACTTGTCGAAGATTTCGTTCGGCTCGCGGTAGTTCCGCTTGCTTTTCGACATCTTCTGCCCGTCTTCGCCCAGCATCAGGCCGAGGACGATGCAGTTGCGGAACGGGTGCGGGTAGGGAGTGGACGGTTCGTTGGTAGGCGAACCTCCGGCGGAGCCGAGGGCTGACGGCGCCCCGAACAGGAGAGTACTGATCGCAAGTTGGCTGTAGAACCAGCCGCGCGTCTGGTCGATCGCTTCGCTGATGAAGTCGGCCGGGAACTGCGATTTGAACTTTTCCTCGCTGCCGGGCGCGTTCGGGTAGCCCCACTGGGCGAAGGGCATCGAACCGGAGTCGTACCAGGCGTCGATCACGTCGGGCACGCGGCGCATGCGAGCGCCCTTGGCGAACGGCGAGTTGTACTCGACGTAGTCGATGTACGGCTTGTGGACTTTGAGATCGTCGGGCAGCTCGGGCTGCTTGGCCTTCGCTTGTACCCAGTACTCAGTACCGCGTACGCTGGGCTTGGCCAGCAGTTCCTCGTAGCTTGCGACGGCTTCCATCCGGCCGGATTTTTCACACTTCCAGATCGGCAGCGGCGTGGACCAATACCGCTCGCGCGACAGCGCCCAGTCGACGTTTGATTCCAAGAATTTGCCGAACCGGCCAGTTTTGATGTGCTCCGGCAGCCAGTTGATCGCGGCGTTGTTCGCCAGCATGGCGTCTTTGAATTCGGTCGTGCGGATGAACCAGCTGAGCCGCGGATATTGAATGAGCGGATCCTGATCGGCGCGCCAGCAGAAAGGATACTCGTGCAGATATTGCTCGCGGTGAAATAGCAGCCCGCGCTCGTTCAGGTCGCGAATGATCTGGCGGTCGGCGTCTTTAACCCACTGGCCTTCGTAAGGCGGCGCGTCGGCCGTGAATTTGCCGTCAGGAGAAACTGCATTGAGAATTTTTGGCCCTTCCCCGGGCATAAACCTGGCCTGCTCGGCCATCAGCATGTCGTAATCCACTTCACCGAACGACGGCGCTTCGTGCACCGCGCCTGTGCCGCTTTCGACGGTGACGAAATTGGCTGCCACAATACGCCATGCAACGTAACTCGTTTCGCCGCTTAGTAAACGGCCTTGTTTCGAGCCGAGTGCCTTGTAGTAAAAATCGAACGGTGGCCGGTAACGACGGCCAATGAGTTGCGAACCTTTGACTGGAGC
>DASXWB010000571.1:0-2864 GCA_036503915.1 Lacipirellulaceae bacterium
TAGTCTTCGACGTAAACTCACCAAATTACATTGCCGGCCGAACTGAAGAGGAGGTTTACGCCGCGCTGGACCTGCCCTGGTTCCCGCCGGAGATTCGCGAAGCGCGCCAGGAGTTTGCTTGGGCGGCCGCAGGCAAGCTGCCGGACCTCATCGAGCTGACCGATCTCAAGGGCGATCTGCACATGCACACGACGGCGAGCGACGGCAAGGCCAGCTTGCGCGAAATGGTCGTTGCGGCAAAGCAGCGCGGGCTCAGTTACATCGCCATAACCGATCACTCGCCGCGGGTAAGCATGGCCCGCGGCCTCAACGCGGACCGGTTGCGGCAGCAATGGGAGGAAATTGATCGCGTCAACCGCGAGTTCGATGACTTCGCCGTGCTTAAGGGCATCGAGTGTGACATCCTTGAGAAGGGAGGCATGGATTTGCCCGATGATGTGCTGGCCGAAGCCGATTGGGTCATCGCCAGCGTGCATTACGGGCAGCAGCAGTCACAAAAGCAGATCACCGAGCGAATTTTGGGCGCGATGGAGAACCCGCATGTTTCCATCTTAGCGCATCCGACCGGGCGCCTGATCGGCCGCCGCGAGCCGTACGCGGTGGACCTGGAACAGGTGTTTGCGGCCGCGGCGCGGCACGGCAAGATGATGGAAATCAACGCGAACCCGGCCCGGCTGGATCTAGACGATGTCGCCGTAGTTGCCGCCAAACGGCATGGCATTCCTATCGTCATCAGCAGCGACGCTCACAGCACGAGCGGGCTTGACGTGTTGCGCTACGGTGTGCTGCAGGCGCGCCGGGGCGGGCTGACCGCCCAGGATGTAGCAAACACGCAGCCATGGAAGCAATTCAAAGGTCTGCTGCTAAAGTAACGGTTGAGGACGTATCGGCGAATTAAAGACGCAAATCAGCCCCCGGCTTCGCCGGGGGTTTTGCATTCCGGTGAATGTTTCGCCCGAAAAAACCCCCGGCAAAGCCGGGGGCTGTCGGCCGTGTGCGAAGTAGGCCGCAGCGCACTGTCACGGCAGTGACTTCCACTCGCCGAGCTTGAGCTTGAATTCGAGCGGTTGGTCGCCACGAAGAACGTCAATTGTCACTTCATCCCCCGCGGAGTGCTTGCCGATCATGGTCGTCAGCGCCTTGAAATTCTCGACCGGCTCGCCTTGAAATTTCACGATCTTGTCGCGAACGCGAATGCCGGCCGCCTCGGCCGCGCTGCCCGCCTGCACTGTGGCAACGACGGCCGCCCCCGTCATATCGAACGGGTCAGCTCCCACGCCAAGCAGCCCTCCGCGGCGATAATCGATCTGAACGTGCGGCATCAGTTTCTGTAACTCCGGCAGTTCCTCCGGGGCCACTTGGGTACGGTACAGCATGACTTCCCGCAATTGATTGACATGTTGCAGCTCGGCCGCGCCTTTGGCTGTAATCTCCGCGCCGATGATGACGACTTGATAGGCGCCGATCAGGTTGCGAAACAGCGCCATGCCGGCATCACCGCCGCGCCACCCGTCATTCAGTTCGACGCGCGGCACGATGTATTGCGGCAACTGGTCGCCCGTGATATAGCGCCCGCCAAGCCGGTGAATCTCGACAACTGCCTCGTTGTGCCGAATTTCGGCCAGCGCGCGCTGAGCGGCCAGAGCAGCCTGTGGATGGTTTTGCAGTTGCGACAGCCGCTCGAGCACCTGCCGACGTAGCGCCTCGTCCTTCGTGTGGCTCAATCGTCGCAGGATCCAAACCGCGCGGTCCGCCGGTTCGGGCCGCTGGCCGTTGGCGGCTGCCAACAATAGATCGAGGCCGGCGCCTTGCGTTTCCAAAAGCCTGCTCGTGGCCTCCTCGCGCACGACATATCGATTATCGTCCAGTTGAGTAATCCATTGGGCGATTTGCTCGGGGGTGGCGGTTGGATGACTTCCCGTCGCTGAACCCTTTTGATCTGCCGGCTGCGCACCGTCATTGCCGATCGCGGTCATGGTGCACGACGCGACCAAAAGAAGCGCCGCAAGCGAGAGTCGGCGTCGTGCAATTGGGTAATGTGCCATTGTAATTTCGCGACGGGGCTCACCCGCTGAGTTTCTGTAATCTTACATCAAAAACAGTTTCGGGCGATAATCCAAATTGACTGATGTCGTAAACCGGGTTTTTCCCGCCGGCTGAAGCAGGCTCGCCTTTCCATGAAGCTCGCGGTTTTGGGCACTGACGCGGATATCGTTCGGCTGGTTGCAGCGGCTGCGGCGGAGGGGCACGGTGTCGTTTGGCTCGGCGACGTGCGGGCCGACGACGAGCGGGCCATTTCGCGCTTTGTTTCGCGCCTGGACGACAGATCGCCGCAATGGGAGCTCCTGCTCGACCGAACCATAGCTGACGCCGTGCTCGTAGGCCGCGGCGCGGCCGGCGATGAGTTGCGCGCAGAGCAGCTAAAGCGGCTGGCAACGGAAAAGGTTCCACTCTTGGTAGTCCATCCAGCTAGCGATTCGGTTCTCACCTACTACGAACTGGACATGATCCGTCGCGAAACCGGGGGCGTGCTGCGGCACTACAACCCAGTGGCGAGTAATCCGATCCTCGCCGACCTGGCAGAGTGGATGCGCGACGGCCATCCAACCGTTGGCAGGATTCATCAACTCACCTGCGAGCGCCGGGCAGTATCTACCGAGAGGGCCAATGTCGTGCGGCTAGTTGCCCGCGACGTGGAATTGATGGCGGCCGTGGCTGGATCCATCCGCCGGGTGAGCGCGATTGGCCCAGGAATCCATGACGCGTCGTTTGCGGCTTTGCAAATTCAGATGACGACTGATGGACCGGCCTCTCTACGCTGGGCCGTCGGTTCGCCGGCGAGTTTGGGAAATGGCATGCAGCTG
>DASXWB010000572.1:0-7078 GCA_036503915.1 Lacipirellulaceae bacterium
CAGCGTGCGCGGCCGGGCCGCTGCCAACCACCACCAGATCGTACCGCATGGCCTGCAACGGCACTCGTGTCAGCCATCCAGAAGTGCCAGAATCGGCGCGACATCCTCGAGGGTTTCGACAAACACATCCGGCCTGCCCGCCCGGAGCGCTTCGGCCGACGTGTGCCCACTGGGCACGGCGACGCAGCGGGCTTCGATCGATCGCCCGCAATCGATGTCATGAACCGTGTCGCCGATCACGAGCACTTGCCCGCGGACGTGCTGGCCGTTGAGATGCAGCCGGGCAGAGGCCAGGGCCGCGGCGGCGATGTCGCACCGCTCCGTGTGCTCGTCGCCGAACCCGCCGAATGGAAAATGCTCCCATAGACCGTAGTAACCCAATTTTCGCCGAGCGCCTTCGCGCACGTTCCCTGTCAGAAGGCCCACGGCCACGTCGCCGCGCGCCGCCAGCGCAGAAAGCAAATCAACGACGCCCGGCAGTACGAAACCCTGATGCGTCGCCAGCGTCTGTTCCAGCCGCGGTAGGTAGCCGGCGCAAAAACGCAACCAGTTCTCCGCCGTTGGGTCCACGCCATGGCTGCGGAACAAATCCATCGCGATCGCCCGGTCGCTGCGGCCCGCAAACGCCACCGCGCGATCGATTTCCTGGATGCCGAAATCCTCGGCCAGCGTGCGCGCAAAGGCAGTCTGCCCTGCTCCGCCTGTGAGGATGAGCGTGCCATCAATATCGAGGAAGCAGATATGCATGAAGGTCGAGGGTTGAGTGTTGAGAGTTTAGGGTCAGGATTTGACACTTAATAATCTACAACGACCGCGACCTAACAGGTCGATGGCTCGCATGTCACAAGCATAGCGCGCCAGGCGGCCCTAGCCAAATCGCCGTTTGTCTGGTAATTTTTTGCAACCGGCGATGCGTAGCATCGCGGCTAGTCAGAAATTATTACGACTCCGGACTCGACTCTTCGCCCTCGACCCTCGACCTTACATGAATCAACCGTTTCCCGGCGAAGTACCGTCCAACGTGCGAGAAGTCACGATCATGACCGTCTGGCCGTCGGTTGCGGCGACCGGATTCGGCCGGTTTTGGGGCCAGCTCTTCGCCTTGGAGTACGGGCCGCGGATCTTCGGCGTTCCCGTCACCCTGGGCCGGCTGATTGCCCTCGCCTCCATACCGTTCATGCTGCTTTGGTATTTTCGGATGCGCATTCCGGGATGGCATTATCGGCTCACGAATCGTCGCGTCGTAGTCGAGAACCCGTTCGGCGGGGAATCGAAGAGCGTCGCGCTGGACCGTTTCGATTCCATCCAAACGGTTGTTGAGCCCGGTCAGGCCTGGTTTAAGGCGGGCGACCTCGTGTTCCGGCTCGGGCAAACGGAAACATTCCGCATCGCCGGCGTGCCGCGCCCCGAGACGTTTCGCCAGACGTGCCTCAAGGCCAACATGTCGTTCGTGGGCGTCAAGCAGCTGCGCGCCATCGGGGCCGCTGTGTGACGTGGGACGGACAATATTGTCCGTCAATCGCAATCGGAAAAGACGGACAGCATTGTCCCTCCCACAACCGTGCGATCCACATCTCAACTCTCAGGCCGCTCCGCGCGCGCGCTGGCCAGCGGCTTGCCATCCGGGCCAAGCTCCGTGCCCTTGCGAAGCGGCTGATCAAGCGTCACGCGATATTTCTTGTCGCCGGCCTGGTACACCATCGATCGCGGCTCGACGCTGACGATTTGCCCTTCCAGCTGACCCACTTTGAACGTGTCGCCCGGGCGAAGATGGAGCGTCTCACCGGTGGTGCGCACGTGAATCCAGGCTTGGAACTTGTCGCCGATGCCAATGCTGGCCGAGAATCGGGCGTGCTCCGAGTCATCAAACGTCGGTGGCGCGGGCGGATCGTCTCGCTTCGCCATCGGCGGCCGCGGCGGCGAATAAACGCTCATCAGATCGCGCTCGCCCAAGCTCTTCTGGTAATCGGCCAGGCTGGCCAGCGCGAGCCGCTTGGATTCGCCCTCGGGCAAGCTGTCCGTGGCTTCGGCCCCGGGCAAAATGAGCGCCTCCGCGTCGAAGGTGACTTGAATTTGACTCGCACCGACAGGCCGCATCAGCCGCAGTAGCGTAACTTTTTGTAGTTGCGGGGACCGGTAGAACTCGTGTAACAGGGCGGTCACGGACGAGAGCGAGCCTGTGGCCGTCATCGAGTAACCAATCGACCTATACGCTTCGTTGGAAGTTTGGCGAGAGGCAGGCGTGATGCCCTCAACCGTGAGGCCCGCGTCCTTGGCCTTGGCCAACAGCCAGGCTTTGTAAAGCGAGAGGGCTTTTTCCCGGTTGGCCGGCAGCGAGCGCTTCTGCCACGCCTCCAACTTGCGGAGTGAAAGCTGGCCCTTTTCAATCGAGAGGTTGACCTCGGCCAAATTGTCCTTGGCCGTGGCAAGTTCCGACGAACGCGCGCGAAGCGCGTCCTGGTAGCGGCCCCACAGGAATCCGGCAGCCCAGATCGCGCCGATTCCAAGCACAACTGCTGCGAGGGTTTTTTCGCGATTGCTCATGGCGACGCCCCCTCGTCTGGCGCTACATCCACTTCCAGACCGAATGCCCAGGGATAGCCGCTCACGGTGTTGTCCGACCCGGCGTTTTCGGGTCGAACCAAATGGCGATCGTCGCGAAGCCGGTCCTCAAGCGCCTTGATCGCGGCAGAGCTTTTCGCCACCGCGGTAAGATCCATTCGCCCGCCCACGGCATCGTTCCCCGGCGGGACCAGCATGCTGAGCTGGGTGACCACGACGTCGTCGTTCACGGGGTACTCTTTTGCCGAGAACGGCTGCGGACGCAGTTTGCGCCCGAACTGCTCCATTTCGTCAAGCCAGTTCACATCGGTCGCCAGCCAGTCCTCGATCGCCTCCGCGTTGGCCGTGAGCGTTTCGTACTGCTTCTTGCCCGGCTCGAGCGTTTGAATTTCGCTGCGCACCTTGGCAAGCTCTCGTGAAATCCGCGCTGAATTGGTCCACCAATGGGCGATAAACGCCAGCAAGACGACGGCCGCAGCCGCTGCCGCAAGCGCATGCGTGCGGGTGAAGCGCTGCAGCTCGGCCCGCCGGCGAACGTTTGCAAAGTCGACAATCGGCGCACGGCGGTCGGCCTCCGTGAGCGCCATCCCCAACACGGCCGCAAACCGCGCCAGGTTCTCGCTAGGTACGCCGTGTGTTGCCATGCCGGGCGGCGCGCTCTCGGTCGCGTCGAACATCACGACCGGGATCTCCAGCTCCCCGGCCAGGTCACTTGCCCGGTCCGGTGCCGAAGAATTTCCGCAGAGCACGACCAGGTCGATTGGCCGATCGGTGAGCTGCTGGCGAGCCGCGGCCACGGTGCGGCGAATCTCGCCAAGCAGGGTCCGGCGCCGCGATTCCGATTGTGACGGATCGGGCAGACGCACTGTGCGCATCAGGTGCACTTGCTCGCCCGATTGCACCGTGAGATCCGCCTCGTCCGTAAGCGGATTGACGACGAGCGCTATCTTGTCGGCACTGATGGTGCCGGCGCGGTGCGCTGCCGCGCCTGCCGCGCATGCCCGCAGCACGATGCGGTCGGGCTCCAGCTCGAGTGCCTGGCACAACTCGCGGACTTCGGTGACGCCGGCCGGGCTCAGCGCGACGGCCAGGACCTGATGCGGAGTTTGCGCGTCGCCCAACAGAGGAATAAAGTCGAGCGCTGCTTCGCCGCCCAGCGTGGTGAATTCTCGCTCCGCCTGGAACCGTACCATGTCGGGCAGCTCGTCGGCCGGCGCCGGCGGCAGCGACAAAAGCTTCATCTGCACCTGGTCGCGCCCAGCGCCGATGATCGTTGTCACCTTGCCGGTGAGCGGCTCGGTCATCGCCGCAGCCAGCCGGCCCCCGACTTGCTTCGCATTGAGGCCCGACGGGTCCTGCGTACTCAAGGGCGCGGCCCACGCGCCGGCCACGGAAGTACCGGTCGGCCCGCTCGCCACGAGCACTGCGCGAACTTCAAAGCGGTCCCAATCAATGGCAAGGATTCGCGGCATCGAAGAAAAGGAAGGTGTGGAAGGCGGAGTGTTTGGCGTCGGCCGCAAGGCCGAATCAAGAAGTGTTCGTAATCAATTTGAGTTGAAAGACGTCCGTCGGCCGGCACCCGCTTCCATTGTACGCACGTCCCCTAAGGCGTGTCTGCCGCCGGCACGCCGAGGACTTCACGCGAATAGCCCGGCCCGAGCTCCCGCAACTCCCAGCGGCGGCGAACTACGGGCGGCTTCTGCGTCGCGTCGATGATCACCTCGATGCGATCGCCTGGTCCTTCGGCGTCGAAAAAGCCAACCACCTGGGCCCGGTAAACGCTGCCTTTCGTTGTTACGAGCGCCATGAGCTTTTTCATCTGCTGCAGCTCGACGATGCCGTCGCTCAAGAGCCATGTTTCATGCACCTGCTCGGGGCGCTGCTGGCCGAGCGTTACGTCACGATTGGAGATGATCTGGTCGACGGCTGTGCCAGTAAGCCCCGGGATGCCCGCCAGCAGTTGCCGTGGTGCCTGGTTGATGTTGAGCCTTCCCGGGATGCTCGGCGCGGCGTTTACCGCTAAATTGTCCATCAGCTTCGGAAGATAACGCTGCATTGCCCCAGGCTGATCTGCAAACGCGGCTGACACAACAGTTCGGCTGTTTTGATTCTGGCCTCCCCCGCCACGACCTTCGCCTGAACCTCCACCATCGCGTCCTCCGTCGCCTCTGCCTCCACCGCCGCCCCCACTGTCACCCCCTCCGTTACCCCCTCCGCCACTGCCTCCGCTACCGCCTCCCACGCCGGGCTTGGCGATTTGTGTGCTGACGCCGATCAAATCGAGGATCGTATTGAGCCGCTGTCGCCCTGGTTGAGAGAAGTCAATCGTAATGCTGGAGGCCTGCTGCCCCGGCTCATCACCGTCGTAGGCCCCGCCCTGGCGAAACGCGACAATGAAATTCGCCATGTCGCGATCCAGCACCTGGACCAGTTGTTTGTGAAGCTCTTCGAGATTGTCCATGTTGACGTCAATCTTCGGCGTGCCATCCGCGCGCAAATTGGTCTCGGCGCTGTCGAGCGTAAGATATGCGGCCCAGCCGCGGTTGAGCGTGCCGGTCGAATTGTCAAAGTTCTCGATGACCGTCAGCGGCTGCTCGCTGGCCTCGATTCCGGTGTTGCGATTAAGGTCGGCGCCGAACACCAAGGCCGGCGTCACGTCGCGCACGAGGAGCAATTCC
The DNA here is from genome assembly GCA_036503915.1 of Lacipirellulaceae bacterium. Lineage (GTDB taxonomy): Bacteria > Planctomycetota > Planctomycetia > Pirellulales > Lacipirellulaceae > JABDGM01. The sequence goes on from DASXWB010000572.1 coordinate 5,241, forward strand.
TCGATCGACGCGACCGGCCCGTTGCGCGGCGCGTAGGGTGGGTTGAGCGACGAATAGTAATCCCGCTCGGCGCCCAGTAGCCGCGAGTCGTGGTCCTCGTCGAGCCAGTCGAGGATCGCGTCGGCGATGGATTCGGTCATGCCGGGCAGCCTCATGAGCAACTTGCGCGCGCCGTCCTCGCCCGACTGGTCGGCCAACAGCACCGTGTTGAGATTGAGCTTCGCGGATTCGTTCTCGAGGCCGTAGCGCACGCCGCCGTAGTAGCCGTCGGTCGTGAGGTCGGGCGCCAGCACGCTGAACCGGCCGCGGAACGCGGCGAGCGGATCGTCCGTCACAAGAATTCCCTGAAACAGGCTTGGATTGGCGTAAAAGCCGCCTGATTCGACGAGGATTTTCGGATCCTGCATGAGGAGCGCTTTGACGTATTCGACGCCCGATTCCGCGAGGTGACGCGATTGAAGCTGCCGGCCGTGGGCGCGCGAGGCCCGGTTCTCGGCGAACATTCGCTCAAAGAATGCCATCGCGCCGAGAGTCAACATCGCGATTACGATCAGCGTCAGCAACAACATGCTGCCGCGCTGTGGGAGGCGACTCCGTCGCCGATTCAGCCTTTTGAATTGAAAGGCGAAACGATGCATTACGAATCGGCGTCACAGACGCCGCCCACAAATCACTGTTGCCCAAAACTCGATCCAAACTGCGAACCGGAACCACCGGACGAAGAGTTCGCCGATGATCCGCCCGCGGACGAACCGCCGGATGATGCGCCGCCGGACGATGAGCCGCCCATTCCGGACGCTCCGCCCATTCCGCCCATGGCCGAATTAGCCAGCTGCGACATCGGCAAGTACACTGTCTGCCGGTATTCTCGCGCTGTAGTTGCCAGGTTCACGACGTTGTGCGAGCCGGCCATGTTGATACTCGCGGCTTCGGAAGCCGGCGCAATCCAGAGCCGAGCTTCTATCGCCACCGGCAGCGAATTCCGCTCCACCATTTCCCAAACGTCAGCGATCTGCGCGCCATCGAAATAGCGAAATTCGATCCGCACGACTTCCGGCGCGATGAGCGACTGGCCGGAATCAAGAATGGCCGAGTTGCCAGACTGCTCGGCCCACACGCGCATCGAACGGGGGATTTCTTGCCGAACCAGGCCGCCAGCGCGAAGCTGCTGGTCGCCCACCAGCGACGTCGCCGCGGCGCTCCCCTCGTCGATTGCTTCGCCCGGCCGCACAAAATAGCGGACACTCTTCAGGTCGCTGGGGCGCGCGGCCGTGCTGGCGGCAGCGGCGGCGGTTGAGCTGGCGGCCATGCCGCTCGTCGGCACGCCGATAGGCGCGTTGGTGTAACCGGTCACCGTGGCAAACAGTTCATCCCGGCGCGGTAGCCGTGTGGTATCGACATACAGTTCGAGGAGGCTGCCGGTGAGGCCTAACGGCATCTCCGAGTCGGTCGTCGCGACACCGCCGCTCATGGATGACATGCCGCCACCGGATGAGGGGCCGGAGCCCGAGCCCATCGACGAGCCGCCGCCAGAGCCAGACCCACCGCCCATTCCGCTCGACGGTGCGCCGCCAGACGAAGATCCGCCGCCACCGCCTGACCCACCACCACTGCCACTACTGCCACCGCCGCGCCGTGGAGCGCTCAGCCACTCCTCGGGGTTGAACTCGGCGCTGGCAGCCTGCAGTTGCTGGATCGCCGATACGTCTTGAGGCTTATAAACAGCGGTGGCTCGAATGTCGTCGGCGATCATCGCCAGAATGCTGCGGGCCAATTGGGCTTCTTCAACTTCGGTTCGGCTGGCGTCGACCTGAGTGAGATATAAGTTGATTGCCGTG
>DASXWB010000573.1:0-7093 GCA_036503915.1 Lacipirellulaceae bacterium
TGCAGCAATGAGCCAATCGAAGTTTATTTGTTCAGCGACCCAGATACGTACCAGCAGTTTCTGCTTCAGCGCTTTCCGAGCGTGCCTTCGCGACGCGCGTTCTTTCTGGAAACCGACACTCGCTTGTGTGTCTATGCCTTCTGGGGCGACCGCGTCGCGGAGGACCTTCGCCACGAAGTCGCGCACGGTTACCTGCATGCCGTGGTGCCAGGATTGCCGTTGTGGCTTGATGAAGGGCTGGCGGAATTCTTCGAGGTGCCGCGAGGCAACGGCGGCCTGAACCGGCCGCACGTGGAACTGCTTGCCGACATGATGCAGCACGACGGCTGGCAGCCCGATCTAACGGAATTAGAACAGCTCGCCCACGCGGGCCAAATGGACCAGCGCCATTATGCTGAAGCCTGGGCTTGGGTCTATTTTCTGCTCAGCTCGGATGCCCAGTCGCGCCAGCTGCTCGTCGCGTATATCGCCGACGTCCGCGCGAATGGCCGCGCCGAGCCGCTTTCAGCGCGCTTGGCTGCCAAATATGTTGAACCTGAGCGCACTTTGGCCGAGTTCCTGACCGGCGTAAAACACGAGATCGTCGCGCAGAGGAGCAATGAGTTGCAAAATGCAAAATAAGAAATGCAAATGCTGCAACTTCGCGAGACGGCCAAACGACCTGGGCGATTAATGGACGAATACAACTACTCTTTGCGATAAACCACGCCCTCGTCCACTTTCGCAAATCCCAGCTTTTCATAGAGCGCGAGCGCTGGAATGTTTTGCTGCATCGTCTGCGCTTCGACGCGCATGATGCCGCGGTTGCGCAGCCGCTGGAACGCCTCGGTCAACAAAAACGTGGCAACGCCCTGGCGCCGCCGCTGCGAGCTAACCTCCAAATCCAGCATTCCGGCCGTGGGGACGCCCCAGGCTGTTGACAGCGGCTCGATATCCCAGAAACCGACGCTGGCGAGTGTGTCACTTCTGGCAACTGTGGAAACCGAGAAATGAATGCGTTCAAAAGCGCATGTCGTGCATGCCTCCCACCAGGTTGCGGTAGCGGGCGATGCAATTTCGGTAACAGAAAGCTCGCGACTAAGTTGTCGCTGGGCTCGCGAGACGGACGGTTTATAGTTCGCCAATTCCAGCTGCAAAATCTGCACACGATCGATTTCGCGGTAGCCGCTGCGCCGACAAGCTTCGTGCGCAACCGGGTCGGACGCCAGAATGCCGGGCAACTCACTGCCGCCGTACAGCCCGAGGTAAAACGCGTTTTGAGGTCGAATGCCGCCGGCATAGATGACTTTAGCGCCGCGGCTGCGAAGATATTTCTCGGCGCGCACGAGTAGTTCGTCGGCCAAGGCCGCATCGCGATGATCGGCGCGAAGCATCATGAGATAGGTTGTGCCGGTGTCGGTATCGAGCGTGGCTTGCTCGTCGCTGGCGCCAAAACCCGCGTGAATGAAACCGACTGGTTTATCTTCGGCAAAGGCCAGGATCAGCCCCTCGGGATCGAAGTACGGCTTGGCGAAAACGAGCTGTTCCAGCACGGCGGCCGAAACGGGCTGCATGAGGCCTCGCTGCGGCGGCTGATCTCGCCAGATTTCCGCCGCTTGCGGCGGGTCGGAATTGCGGAACGGCCGGAAGTGATACACGGTGCTCGGCGGTGGGATACAGATCGGCCGACAATCGGCAAGCGGCTATCGTAGCCGAGGTTCACGTAGAGGGGGAGAGGGGGAGAATGGGAGAGGGGAGGCACAACGGGTACGCTGTTACGATGAATCTCCCCCTCTCCCCGTCTCCCCCTCGCCCATTCTTTGTCGCCACGTCTGCCGCGCATTAACCATCACGCCGCCTCAGACTCTCTCGCGGTCGCCTTTCGTCTGCGCGCCGGCGGCTGCCCTTTCCAGCGGCGATGGAGCCACCAATACTGCTCCGGCGAGCGGCGAATGAGCGATTCCAAGTGGTCCGTATACCACTGAGCTAACAGCGGAATGCTTCCAAGCTGGAAATCTCGGTCGCGCGGATCGCAAATTGCCTCCGGGCCAACTTCGTAATGCAGCGGTTTGCCGAGCCGGCGGGCGTAGCTGACCATCGTCGGCGCGCCGTTGGCCAGTGAGAACGCCGCCACGGCTTTGTGTGTCGAGGCCGGCCGGCCGAAAAAATTCACCCAGCACGCCTTTTCGCCCGCGGCCTGGTCGCCCAACAGCGTGAGAATCCCGCCACGCTCCAGCACCTCCTGGATCATGTCGCGGCTGCCCCTCTTGGGAAGCATGAACTGGCCGGTGCGTCCGCGAAAATCGTTCACAAACCGGTCGAGGTAAGAATTATCGAGCCGACGTGCGACCGTGTATGTGGGGAAGCCAAACAGGCCCATCAGATAGCCGCCAAGTTCGAAGTTGCCGAAGTGCGCGGAGATCAACACGAGCGGCCGGCCGGAGAGCAGCGTTCGCACAAACAATTCCTGGTCGACAATCTGCGAATGCTCTTTCCAATTGGTCTCGTGAACCTTGCGCGGCGTGTGGGCGATCTCGGCGATCATGAGGAACAAGTGCCGCCACATTTGCCAGGTGATCGCTTGCCGCTCGGCGACCGTCAGCGTGGGAAACGCCGTGCGGAGGTTTTCTTCAACGATGCTTGCGCGAATATGCAGCACTCGGCCGAAGAGTGTTGCGACCAGCTCGGCGCCGCGCTCGCACACCGCGAGCGGCACCGCCTGAACGACGGCGATCACGAGCCGCACAAAAAGATATACGCCGAAATCGATGACCTTTTGCCGCATGGCGGACGATTGTTGCACAGTCGGGCGCCACGGCGGAAGGTCAATTGGCCGCTATAGCGGTGCGCTTTTCGCGCAGCCGATCAGAGTTCATCAATTCTGGCGGCGGGCGTTCCACGATCGTTTTCAGCCGCACCGGCTCCAACGCCAACCTCGTGCGCGGGGTGCCGGCCTTCGGAAAACTCTTCGACGGCCTTCGCGCAGAACGCGGGCAGATCATCCGGTTTGCGGCTGGTCACGAGGCCGTTGTCGACGACCACTTCCTCGTCGACCCAGTTGCCGCCCGCATTGCGGATGTCGGTCTTCACGCTTGGCCACGAGGTGAGTCGGCGGCCTTCGACAACGTCCGCTTCCACAAGCATCCACGGCCCGTGGCAAATCGACGCGACCGGTTTTTCCTGCTTGAAGAAGTCGCGGACGAAGTCTACCGCTTCATCGTACGTTCTCAGCGTATCCGGGTTCATCACGCCGCCCGGAAGCACCAGGCCGTCGTAGTCTTCGGCGCTTGTCTCATGCACCAGCTTATCAACTTTGAACTTCTTGCCCTTTTTATCGTGATTCCAGCCTTGAATCTTGCCCGACTTGAGGGAGATGAGCTCCGGTGTGGCGCCGGCATCCTTCACGGCTTGCCACGGATCGGTCAATTCGACCTGCTCGACGCCATCGGTCGCCAAAAAAGCAATACGCTTGCCGCTGAGATTATTGTCGCCCATGGTTTTCGCCTCCTATTTGGGAAATTAGGTGCCGGGGTTTTTGAATTGAGCTGATGGTGCAACTCTTGTTCCTGCTCAGACTGTTCAGATTGGCACCACGGCGAAACGACGCGGAAGATCACGTTAGCGGTTTTTCTCACGCCTTGGCATGACTAGGGCTAATCCTCCACCGATCATGAGCGGCACGACCGCTAGCAGAACGAGCCATCGAGCGTAGATGGCGCTTGCGTACAGCATGTACGCGCACGTGGCGAGGAAGAGGACGGCCGGCACTGGAAACAGCGGGATTGTAAACGGCCGTTCAATCGCGCGATCTTTAAAGCGCAACGTAAACACCGCCAGCCCGGTCAACAAAGAAAGCGCCCAATAGACAGGCGTTGAGCCGGCGACAAGTGCTTCGAACCCGCCGTTGTATTCTTGCCACGGCAAGCCAGCGAGGCCAACCGCACGCAGTGCAGCGTCAAACGCATTGCGGCCCGTTATTGTGCCGACGAGCACAATGAGAACTAGCGCGATCGCGGCCTGGGCGACAATTGCAGCGATGGGCGCGGCGCCGCGGTTCCAGCGGCTCAACCAGGCTAGCCCGGCATAATCGGCGCCCCACGTCGCGTACACGCGCGTGCCGGTTAGGATCATTCCGTTGATAGCGCCGAGCGCGGAGAGCATCACCAGCAGGCTGATAGCCCGGTCACCCCAGGGCCCAACGGCATGCGCCAAGACTTCGGCGGCCGGCGTCAGGGTTGTGCGCGCGCCGTCAAACCCTAATGCTAACAAATACGTCGCATTCACGAGGAGGTAAATCAACGCGATGCCCGTAATTCCAAGCACAAGTGCGCGCGGCAGGTTGCGGCGCTGATCGCGCACCTCGGCGGCTACAAACGCGGCATGGCTCCAACCGCCGTAGGCGTAGAGAACAAAGACCAGTGCCAGGCCAATTCGCGAGGTCGGTACGCTAGGGTTCGCGACTGCCTGCGCTTCGGCCGAACTTGCCCACAATCCAGTGATCACGAGTGCGGCCAGCCCAATCACTTTCGTTGCCGTCAGCAGATTCTGCACGAATTTGCCCGCCACGACGCCCAACGCATTTAGCGCCGAAAGCACCATCACAGGCGCAATCACGACCCAAACGGAATCATTGCCAACTGCCGGCCAAAGTCGCGCGGCGTAATCGCCAAATGCGTACGCCATGATCGCGATATTGCCGCTGATCACCGTCGTGAGCTGCGCCCAAGCGAACAAGAAACCGCACCACGGCCCGAACGCCCGGTTAAGATACTCGTAGTCGCCGCCGTCGCGCGGATAGGTTGTCGCCAGTTCGGCGTAACAAACGGCCCCACACCAGGCCAGCACGCCGCCCACGGCCCACAACGCGATCGCCATAGCCGGCGTGCCCGCATTCTGAAACACCACGGTCGGCGATTTGAAGATCGCCGTCCCCACGACGATGCCGACGATGATGCTGACCGTATCCCACAGGCCGAGACGGGGAGCGACCATCGGAGCGGATCGGTTCGCTTTCATGTCGCAAAAGCCTATTGGAACATCAGTTCGAAATCGCGGCTCTCAATTTGATACTTTCATGTTCGATCGGTCGATATTTGCTCTAGACTTCTCTGGCCCGACTGCCATAATGATCGCGGTTGGTTCAGCGAACGTGTCTCTGTTAGCCGTGCTTTTCGGTCGGCTGCCTCTGCCTCTTTCAGCCGCGCCTCCTGGTGGGCCGCCATTTTTGGCCCCTTTCTTTGCAGCCCCGAAAGTGAAACCGGGCTGTAACCCCTTTCCAGATACAGGAGATGCATCGTGGGAAAGAAGCTTTATTGTGGCAATCTGAGCTATAACGTCGCGAGCTCAGATCTCGACCAGATTTTTGGTGAATACGGGACGGTGAAAAGTGCTGAGGTCATCATGGACCGCGACACCGGCCGAAGCAAAGGCTTTGGCTTCGTTGAAATGAACAGCGACCAAGAAGCCCAAGCGGCCATTGCCGGCGTCAACGGCAAGGAGCACGACGGGCGAACGCTGACCGTCAACGAAGCCCGGCCGCGCGAAGCCCGCAGCGGCGGGGGCGGACGTGGCGGCTACGGTGGTGGCGGCGGCGGTGGGCGTCGCGGCTACTAAGCTGCGGCGGATGACGCTGTAATCGCTCGCGATGGTTTTTTCAAACCAGCGCGTCAGCCAGAAAAACATTCATGCACTGCCGGGCATCGCGCGGCGGTGCATGTTTTTTGCGCTATAGTATATATTGCGATGAACGTTCGCGAGGTTCTGAAGCTGCTCAAGGATGACGGCTGGTCAATCGTAGTGACGCGCCGCAGACACTGGCAGCTAAGCAACCGACCAAGAAAGGCCGAGTGACAATAAATCACAGAATAAACTTGCTCAAATCCTCATCCTTGGCGATCTCTTCCAACCGCTCTTTCACATACCCGGCGTTGATTTCCACGCGGCCCGTGCCCATATCGGGCGCTTCGAAGGAAAGTTCTTCGAGCATGCGCTCCAGGATCGTATACAACCGTCGGGCGCCGATGTTTTGCGTGCGCTGGTTCACGTCGTAGGCGTAGCTGGCCAGGGCCTCAATCGCGTCGGGCGTGAATTCGACGTCGACGCCTTCGGTCTTTAGCAGAGCGGTGTATTGCTTGGTAAGTGAGCTTTTTGGCTCCGTGAGGATGCGCACGAAGTCGTCCTTGGTGAGGTCCTTCAGCTCCACGCGGATCGGAAAGCGGCCTTGCAGCTCGGGCATGAGATCCGAGGGCTTCGCTTTGTGAAAGGCGCCCGCGGCAATGAACAGCACGTGGTCGGTTCGCACATAGCCGTAGCGCGTGTTGACGACCGTGCCTTCAACGATCGGCAACAGATCGCGTTGCACGCCCTGACGCGAGACGTCGGCCCCGCGGCCGCCCTCGCTGGCCACGACCTTGTCCATTTCGTCGACGAAAATGATGCCCACGTTCTCGGCCAGCTCGACCGCCTGAGCGTTGACCTTTTCGGCGTTGATCATCGCCTCGGTTTCCTGCTCGAAGAGCACGCGGCGGGCTTCGGCCACCGTCATCTGCCGGCGTGAGACCGACTTTGGCAGCACTTTTTCGAGCATGCCCTGGAAGTCGAAATCGATCGAGTCGCCGCCGGGGCCCATGCCCGGGATCATCATCGCGTGGGCCTTCTGTTCAATCGTGATTTCAACGTTGCGATTTTCCATCTCGCCGCCGGCGAGCATCGCCCGCATTTTCTCGCGCGTGCGCTCAAAGCGCTCCGGCGAATTGGGCGATTCGACGCCGACTTCGAAGCTCGATGGCTGCGGCGCCAAAAGGTCGAGCAGTTTTTCCCCCACACGGCGCTTGGCTTCCGGCTCGATTCGCTCCAGCTCCTTTTGGCGCACGAGGCCAATGGCATTCTCGACCAGTTCGCGGACCATGCTCTCCACGTCTCGGCCGTAGTAACCGACCTCCGTGTACTTCGTCGCTTCCACCTTGATAAATGGAGCGCCCGTAAGCGTGGCGAGCCGGCGAGCGATTTCTGTTTTGCCGACGCCGGTCGGGCCGATCATAAGAATATTCTTTGGCGCAACTTCGTTGCGCATCTCATCGTCGAGCTGCTGTCTCCGCCAGCGATTGCGGATGGC
>DASXWB010000574.1:0-2809 GCA_036503915.1 Lacipirellulaceae bacterium
AAGCGCTCGGGCGTGGAATGGCCCGCGTTTACGTTCGCCCCCGCCATGCCCCCAGCCTGCCACGAAATGTTCGCGCCGAAGTGGTCGGACTATTGCGGGCCGGCGACGTGCTCGTGGTTCGCAAGGAGTTCGCCGTCACTAATTACTTTCTTCCCGGCTATTGGCCGCATGCGGCGCTGTTTCTCGGCACAGTGAACGAACTTCGCGAGCTCGGCCTGTCCGACGATGAACACGTCGCCCCGCGGCTTTCCCAACTCGCCACGGCTACGCCTTCGACAGCCGTGCTGCACCACGACGAGGAAAGCGCCTGGAGCGCCGGAGAGCCCCATCCCTGCGTGCTCGAGGCGATCAAGGACGGCGTGCGAATTCGCTCGGTGAATTCGGCCCTGAATTCCGACTCGGTCGTGGTCATCCGGCCGCTTTTGGAACCAGCCGACATTGCGCGCGCCATCTCGCACGGGCTGATGCACGAGGGTAAACCGTACGATTTTGATTTCGATTTTTGCTATTCGCACCGGCTTGTTTGCACGGAGGTCGTGTATCGGGCTTACGAGGGCGTGGCGGGAACTCAATTCGATTTGCGGCGGCACGTGGGCCGATTCGCGCTCGCGGCCGGTGATCTATTGCGCATGGCACTCGCTGGCCGCCATTTCACGGTTCAGGCGGCGTATGTTCCCATGCGTTCGCCGCATCTTGAAATCGGCCCAACCGCAGCGCAAATCGTCCGCCGTGTCGAAGGCGTGACCGGCTAACGGCCATTCGACAACCGCAACGCACGCCCTAGCCGGGCAGCTCGGCGGCTTCTAACTCGGGGTGAGTCAGTACTAGCCGTGCCGCTTGAAGTACTGCACTTCGCGCTCGTGCTGCTCCGCGGCCGCTCGCGTCTTGAACGTACCCAAATTGCGGCGACGGCCCGTCTTTGGATTCTTTTTCCGGGAGTACAACCGATACTGGCCGGAGGCAAGTTTTCGGATCATGGCGAGCCCTCCCGTGAAGTTCTCGGTCGCAAAGTGCGCGCCGATTGAATCACAGGTCCGCCAAGTCGGCGCATCGTTTGCACATTGCTGAGAAGCACAAAGAGGAATAAAACGATCGTTAGGGCCGCACATCGCGTCATTCTGGCACGACGTGTGCACGACTTCGGTCCAGAAGAACCGGGTCGTTCCCGACGCCGGCAGCCTCAGTGCAACACGGAGTAGGATATGAACAAGAACGATTTGGACAAATTGCATCGGCAACTTCAGGAACTAGCTTCTCGCGTGCGAACGGATGCCGCCTCGCTTGTCGAACAGACGCACACTTCCAGCGGCGGCAACGGCGGCAGCGAGCTCTCCAACGCGCCATTCCACCTCGGCGACATGGGCACCGAGGAATATCTCTACGATTTGAACACAACGCTCCTGGCAAACGAGCAGTACATCGTCAGCGAGGCCCGGGAAGCGCTGCGGCGGATGGATGAAGGCACGTACGGAAAGTGCGAGAATTGCGGGCAGGCAATAGCCAAGGCGAGGCTCGAAGCAATTCCCTACACCCGTTATTGCGTGAAGTGCGCGGAAGCAGCCGACGCAACGCCGCAAGTAAATCTCAACGAAGGCCGTCCGCAATCGCCGAAAGACACACTGGCTCCCGAAGGCGAAATGGACGAGGACCGTCTGAAGCGCGTGGATCCGTTCGATTCGTCACCGCGTCCCCCACACCGCGGCGATGTGCACGCAGCCGGCTCCGCAGGCGGTGGCACCGCCGTGGGCGGCCTTGCCGGCAGCAACGAAGGCTATGGCGATCCAAAGGTGTTCGAAGTGGACGAGGCCACGGCCAGCGGACACTTCGATGCGGAGGATGACCGCGGCAATGGCAACACACCAATGTCCGGCCGGTCCGGAGGCGCCGTCGGCGGAACGCCCGTCTTCAAGCGCGCGAAGTAGCACATATAGCCGGACCATCTTGGTCCGGCATGTTAATGCTTGTTATCCCGACAGCGGCTCGTTCTTGCTACGCCGGTTCGACGTCCGTCGAGGGTACGATGCTCTGGATGCGCGTCCCGCACGCCGGACAATCGATCTTGCAATCAATTGAAAGAGTGTGCGAGTCATCCACGTCGATGAGAGGTACCGCGTCTTCGTAAACCGGGGCCCAACTTAAGACGATGACCGTTCTGCCGCACTGTTCGCAGGTAGTCAGTTCAGGGACCACGTTGCCACCTTCTTGAATGGCCTGGGCCGAGATGAGTGCGTGCGTCGTGCCCGCATAAACTTTCTTGGCGTTTGCCGTAGAACCGATTATGCCTCCCTTCCAACGAAGGTTACTAGAGCAACCGGTGCAAGTTTCAGATTTTCTGTCGGCACGAGCCTTGCCCTATGGTCGCCCGAAGACGTCGCGGCGGAGGTGGCGGCAAAACCGGCCAAAATGCCGTGCTTGCGCAACGATATGGAACCTAATCGTGGCTGTTCTCGATACAGGATGGAAACGGCTGAAACAGATGGAGATCGACGGAGTTCGCTACGACATCTGCATCTGCCAGCGCGGTCCGCTCTTCCGAGCGGCCTGGGTATGCGCCGATTGTTGCGAACAAGGCGCGTGGGCACCGGTTAGCTCAACGGCCGACCAGGCGAGCGAGCTGGCCCAGATCGGTTTGCGCTCTCACCATTGCCTGGTACACCAGGCTTCTCCCCGGCTCAAGTAGCGGCGCGAAAGCGGTTTCACGCCAAATCGGCGGTCGCGAGACGTCGTCTCGCTTTGTAATTGAAGACGGCGGGAATCCACGATCACCCCCGTCGAATTGTACTCGCCTTCGACTCCCGACTGCGTACGG
>DASXWB010000575.1:0-5762 GCA_036503915.1 Lacipirellulaceae bacterium
TCAGCTCCGCCAGGTCGGCGTTCGTCATATACACTTCGCCGCGCACCTCGACGCTGGGTGGCACATCATTGCCTTCCAACTCGACGGGCAGGCCGCGCTTCTTTCCAATCGTGCGCAGATTGTGCGTGATGTCGTCGCCGACAAAACCATCCCCGCGCGTCGCCCCGTGATGCAGCACCCCGTTTTCATACGTCAGTGAAACCGCAACGCCATCGACCTTTAATTCCACCACCCAGGCGATTTCCTCGCCTGGCAATAGACGCGCCGTTCGCTCGCCGTACTTCTGCAGCTCTTCGAGGCTGTACGTGTTGTCCATCGACAGCATCGGCACGCGATGCGTCACATGCTCCAGCTCGGCCAGCGGCTCGTCGCCCACGCGCTGTGTGGGACTATCGGGCGTGACCAGCTCCGGGTGTGCCGCTTCGAGCTGTTTCAATCGCGCGAGAAGTTTGTCATATTCAAGGTCAGATATGGTCGGCGCGGCTTCGACGTAATAGCGGCGGTCATGCTCGCGAATCTCGTCGCGAAGCGCGGCGATTTCTTGCTCGACGGACTTCTTGGCCACGTGGTTTTTACCTCGTGGAATCGAGTATACTTCGTCGGACGCCGCTCGTTGAGAGCGTGGCAATCGATGCACAGTGAGCCAACGGAGACGTGCGTGGGCCAGTTGCCGGAGGACGTGATCCGCAGGGAACTATCGCCGACGGAGCAGTTGCTTTGGGCGGGCAGGCCGCGGCAAGGGTTTGTCCTGCGAGCGGCCGACTCGCTGATCATTCCGTTTAGCATCATGTGGGGAGGATTCGCGATATTCTGGGAAGCGAATGCCATCGCCATGGGTGCAGGGTGGTTCTTTGCTCTCTGGGGAATCCCGTTTGTTGTGATCGGTCTTTATCTCATGGTAGGCCGGTTCTGGGTCGATGCCCGGCAGCGGGCGGCGACAACCTATGGAGTCACATCAGAGCGCATCATTATTATTTCGGGCCTGCTTAGCCGGAACGTCAAGTCGCTTAACATTGACGCGCTTCCGGATGTTTCGCTTTCGGAGCGTTCGGACGGCGGCGGCGTGATTACATTCCTCACAGCGCCCTACTTGCATAGCTGGTTCGTGAACGCGCAATGGCCGGGCATGGGCCAGCACATCGTGCCGAACTTTGAGCTTGCTGAACGCGCGCGGGATGTCTACGAAATCATTCGAAATGCCCAGCGGCAATCGAGACATCGACGATCCGACGAGTCGCTGGCACGATGAAATCACGACGACGACTCAAAGTCCTCTCGCCGGATCAATTGCATCATCACACCGAGGAGCGGCTCCTGGCGTATCGCAAGAAGGCCTCGTCGTTGGCGAACTGCCCGGAAGACGCCGATTACTCGCCAGCAAGGGCTCAGTCGCTGGATGCCGATTACATCTGGTTCAAATCCGACCCGCGCTGGAAGCCCGCGTACGGTCAAATTCTGGATGCCCTGGCTCGCGTGCAATGACGCGACTGATCTGAATTGCAGCTCACCGGTGAACTTGTTCTAAGCCGCATTCGGGAACTACGGTGACATTCTTGCCCGTCGCCGAATTCGGAATCAGGCACAAGAAGCGCATCGGCTCGCTGCCCGTGTTGCGGAATTGGTGGACATCGTTCGGCGCCACAAACACAACGTCGCCTGCCCGCAGCGGCCGCTCTTGATCGTCCTCCATAACCACGCCGCTGCCGGCCAGCACGTACACTTCGTGCTCGTAATCGTGGAAGTGCTTGGGTGTGTGGCCGCCAGGAGCCACTTCGAATTCGCGCATGGCGAATGTCGGCGCTCGCTCGCCCTCGCCGATCAGCCAGCGAACGCGGCAGCCGGCGGCGCCTTCCATCGTGACATCGTTTGCGGGGACTTGCTCGTGATTTCTGATTTGCATGAAATAGCGCGCTTAAACGGTTTTGTAGGGCGGGTGCTTGCAACCGCCAGGCAATCTAGATCAAGCGGCGGGTGCGAGCACCCGCCCTACTTCTTCTGCGCCAGGCGCCGCTGCCAGTAGCCGTCGGTGCCGATCGCGCCGACCACGAAGACCGCCAAAAACCCCAGCTCGGTCAGCAACGCCGCCTCGCCGTGCTGGCTCATCCAGGCCATTAGCGGATGTTCACTTGGGTTTTCCTCGTGAATCGTCGCCGCCTCGAGTGGCACGGGCCGCGCTTCGCGGAAGGCCATCACGCCATAGGCCGTGGCAGTCAGCGCAAACGCGATTCCCGCCATCAAAAGCAGCGAATAAAACGGATTCGCGAATTTATTGGAGCGTCGCATGTCGGTCTCGGCATAGCGCGGGTGCGCCGTCCGGCAACGGCATTATACCACTGCGCGCCGGCGCTGGCCGAGGGGGATGCGCAACAATAAAATAAAGGATTCGCCGCAATCCATTTCAGTCGATAGAGCTTTACTCGTGACGCAAGGCCTAATCCAGCTTCGAGGCGTGGCAGTTAACAACCTCCGCCATGTCGACCTGGATTTGCCGCACCGCCAGTTGATTGTCTTCTGCGGTGTCTCCGGTAGCGGCAAAACGAGCATGGCCCTCGATACGCTCTACGCCGAGGGACAACGTCGCTACATCGAAAGCTTCTCGCCCTACACGCGGCAATTCCTGGAGCAGCTCGATAAGCCGGAGGCCGAGCGCATTGACGGCATTCCGCCGGCAATTGCGGTCACGCACAAAAACCCCAGCCGCTCGAATCGGGCGACCGTCGGCACCACGACGGAAGTCAATGATTACTTGAGTTTGCTGTTTGCTCGCCTTGGCGAGGTAATCTGCTACAGCTGCGGCCAGCCGGTGCGACGAGAGTCTCCGCAAGCGGCGGCCGATGCGCTTGCCGAACTGCCCACCAGCACGAGGCTTATGGTTGGGTTTGATGTGACAGTGCCGAAGGACGAGCCGATTAAAGCTTGGATCAGGCAGCTGGTGGAATCGGGCTACGTGCGGACCATCGTGGATGAACCCTCCCCTAGCCCCTCCCAAGGAGGGAGGGGAAATTTGAAGACCGCAAGCATTGAGCCAAGCCTGTCCACGCGCTTGACGCCCGGGCAAGCGATCACAATTGTTCTCGATCGTCTCACAGCGGGCGAGCAGGCGGCGGCTCGGGTTCGCGAGTCGCTCGAGGGCGCCTTCGCCGCCGGCAACGGTGCCGCCGTTGTTTTTGTGGAAGGACCGGTGGGCGAAGCTCTAGCTGCGCCGCACGAAAACCTTGGCGGCTTGGCAGGAGCCTCGCCTTCCCGCGTTATCGACGACCGCGTGTGGCAACGGATGTCATTCAGCACGGCGCTGCGCTGCGAACGGTGCGGAATCGACTATCCGCAGCCGGAGCCGCAGCTATTCAATTTCAACCGGCCGCTCGGCGCCTGCCCAACCTGCGAGGGATTCGGCAATGTCGTGACGACCGATATGAGCCGCGTCGTGCCCGACCCGACCAAGTCAATCCGCGAAGGCGCCATCGCGCCTTGGAATTCGCCCTCCTACGCGCACGAATTGGAAGAGTTGCTCGCGCTGGCCGACGATTTCGGTTTGCCGGTCGACGTGCCGTATGCGGAGCTGAGCGCCGAGCACCGCCGGCTCATCGAGGAAGGCGTGCCCGAGCGAAACTTCGGCGGCTTGGCCGGGTTTTTCAAGTGGCTCGACCGGCGCAAGTACAAAATGCACCTGCGGGTCTTCTTGAGCCGCTGGCGCTCGTATTCGCCATGCCCGGCTTGCCATGGCGCGCGGTTGCGGCCCGAAGCATTGGCCGTGAAGCTAGGCGCAAAAAACTTTGCCGAAGTATCCGCGCTCGAGATCCGCGAAACGGCTCGATTCATAAAACATCTGCCGCTCGACGATTGGCAACAGACCGTGGCAAATCCACTGGTCGGCGACGTGCGCTCGCGCCTGGAATACCTTGTCGATGTCGGTCTCGGCTACATCGCGCTCGATCGATCGCTGCGGACGCTTAGCGCGGGCGAAGCGCAGCGCGTCGCGCTGACGACGACGCTCGGCTCAAGCCTCGTCGACGTCCTGTATGTGCTGGATGAGCCATCGATCGGGTTGCACCCGGCCGACGTTGGCCCGCTCGCCACCGCGATCGAGCGGCTGCAGCAGCGCGGCAATACAGTGGTTGTCGTCGAGCATGAAGACGAAATCATCCGGCGAGCCGGGCACGTCGTCGAATTCGGACCGGCAGCGGGCGAAGACGGCGGACGCGTTGTGTTTCAGGGCTCGCCGGCCGAACTGATCGCCGCGACCGATAGCCGCACCGGCGATTGGCTGGCCGGCCGGCGGAGTTTAAGCGGCAGCTCACCGCGACGAACGACCGCGCAGGGCTGGGTAAAATTGCGCGGCGCGCGTGGAAACAACCTCAAAAATCTCACGGTAGAGTTTCCGCTGGGCGTATTGTGTCTGGTGACGGGAGTAAGCGGCGCCGGCAAGAGCACGCTCGTTGACAAAACGCTGTATCCCGCGCTGGCCCGCCAGTTGCACAAAGACAGCGATCCGGCCACGCTTCCATCGCCGCTGGAGCATGATGATGTGCTGGGCGCCGGCCAACTGGACGATTCCGTCCACATCGATCAAAGCCCGATCGGCCGCTCGGCGCGCTCGAATCCGGCCACGTACATCAAGGCGTTCGACCCAATTCGCCTTCTGTTCGCCGAGCAGACGGAGGCGCGGGCCCGCGGCCTCTCGGCGGGCGACTTCAGCTTCAACGTCGAAGGCGGCCGGTGCGAAACGTGTCATGGCGACGGCCAGCTGGCGATCGACATGCAGTTCATGGCCGACGTCTACATGCGGTGCCCGGAATGCCAGGGCCGGCGGTATCGCCGCACGGTGTTGGAGGTGAAGTACCGCGACCGCGACATCGCGGAAGTACTCGACATGACGGCCCGCGAGGCGTTCACCTTCTTTCGCGGACAGCGCAAGGTGCAAGCGAAGCTGAAGTTGTTGCTCGACGTCGGGCTGGATTACGTGCGGCTCGGCCAGCCGGCCACGACGCTTTCCGGCGGCGAGGCGCAGCGGCTCAAACTCGCGGCCCACCTGGCAACCAAGCGCCGCGGTCGAGCCTTGTTCATTCTCGACGAGCCTACAACTGGCCTGCACTTTTCCGATATCGTCCAACTTGTCGACTGTTTCGACGCCCTGATAGAAATCGGCCACTCGCTGGTGATCGTGGAGCACAACCTGCAGCTCATGAAGGTGGCAGACTGGCTCATCGACCTTGGCCCAGGGGCGGCCGAGGACGGCGGCCGCATCGTCGCGACCGGCACGCCCGAAGAAGTGGCCGCATGCGAAGCGTCGGCCACAGGCCGAATCCTGGCCCGCGAGTTTGCCCGCGACGCGGCGCTTGTGAGAGAATAATGGTATTGCTTGTGAGAGAATAATGATATTGGGACGGCAGGCCGCGTCTTTTTTCCGCCCCCACCTTGGAGTTCGAAGCCATGTACCGCATTTGGACGTTGCGCCCGATTCGTCGCAAGAACACTGCTCTTGCGTTCTTATGCTCACTGATCAGCGCAAGCCTAGCCGACCTCTCTTCAGCAGATTCGTTTCGGCTTCCACTTGCCGAGGAGGATAAGGACGCTGCTGCCTTCGTTGCGGTGGCATTTTCCACGGATGGCAACGTGTTGGTAGGATTCCACCGAACATATCAGGGGAGCGGCGATACAGCGCAACAAGTATTCACCATCTGGGACATTCCTTCCCGTGAGATAAAACGAAGATTCGCGATTGCGGTGCGGACGAGACCTCATAGTGATGATGCAAGGGCTCG
>DASXWB010000576.1:0-13160 GCA_036503915.1 Lacipirellulaceae bacterium
CGAACCGATGAGAGGCAGCACGAGCTGGCCGGCGGGAATTGAGCGGCCGTGCAGCTCAACTTCGCATCTGGTCTGCCGGAAGACGGCTTGCAACGGCGAGCGATAGCGAAGCACCTCTTCAATGGCGGTTGGAAGTAATTCGCGGTTCTTCCGCAGGCGGGCGAGCTGCTCGGGGTGTTCCAACAAACAGAGCACGGCGTTGTTGATGAGGTTGATGGTTGTCTCGCTGCCCGCTAATAGCAGCAGTTGAAAGAATCCCAGGATCTCCGCGTGCGTCAGCCGCTCGCCGTCGACTTCCGCATGTGCCAGTTTTGACAAAAGATCTTCTTGCGGCGACTGGTAGCGGTCTCTTAACACCTGTTTCAGGTAATCGTCCATTTCGGCAGTTGTGTTGCCGTATTCCTCAGCGGCTGGCGCTGACTTCTCGCTTCCGATAACGGTCTCCGCGAGGTTCAAAATGGCATCGCTCCAACGCTTGAATTGAGGCCGATCGCGCGGCGGGATGCCGAGCAGCTCGGCGATCACCATCACTGGAAGGGGAATAGAGTAGTCGGCCGCGAGATCCATTTCACCGCGATCCAGATGCTTGTTGAGCAGCTCTTGCGAAATCTGCCGGATTCGCGGCGCGAGATTGGCGACGACGCGCGGCGTGAATGCGCACGCCACGAGCGCTCGCAGTTTGGCATGGCGTGGCGGGTTTTTGAAGATCAACCAATCGAGCGGTTTCCCGGTCGATCCGGGCGACACCGCCGACGAGCTGAACGTGGCGTGATCCTCAAGCGTCCGCTTCACGCCGTCGTAGTCGAAAACCAACCAAAAATCGAACGGTTCCAAGTAGAGCACCGGCGACGCGGCGCGGTAGTGGTCATAGAACGGATACGGATGGCGGCGCATTTCGGCGGAAAAATAGTCAGTCACGGCTCGATTCTCCTAGTCGCCAGTGCGTGAACGCTCTAGCTTCTAAAAAACGAACATCGCACGGCAATGCACAAAAGCGCAGAGCTGGCCGGTTCCGGCGCGTCGATCGACAGCTGATCGAAGGAGGGCGTTGGCATTTAGTCCTTAATGTGGGAGATGGCGTCAATTCACGGTATGATATAAAGCCATGGCGGCATGCCTATTCCGCTAAACAGCGGAGGTGCGACCTGTGACTGCCGCGATACGCCCGAGACTTTTCAGTGGACATATCGCTCGAAGACGTTTCGAACGTGATCCGGCTGGTCCGCGAAGTATGCGACCGGTGGGATGACCCGCGCGCGTGGCGCGAGCATTTGCTGCATGGCGCCTGCAACTTGCTTGGCGGCAACGTCGGAACGATGGTGGCGGATGCTGGACCTAGCAAAACGAGCTTTGGTCGTCCGGTCGTAATGTCGGTTGTTGGTTTGCCGCCTTCTCTGCAGGCGCTGGTTCCGCCAGCTTATTCGCAGTTTGAAAACCGCGCTTACGACGACCTCATGCCCGGCCTGTCCAAGCTTCAACGTCAGATCGATAGCCAGGGATGGGTGACCGCTGCCCGGGACGCGATCACCGAAACGGACTCATATCATGCCTCGCCGTTGTACCAGAGCTTCCGTCGCCAGATAGATTGCGACGACTATGTCGTTTCAATTCGCATTGTCGATGTGCCGCGCCGGGTCGAAGGCATTAACATCGACCGCCCGCACGGCGCGCCGCCATTCGGACATCGCGAGGTGGAGCTGCTGAAACTATTGCACGATGAGATCGCTCCGCTAATCGGAGTCCGATTGGCCACCGAGGAGCACCTTTGCCGCGACGGCCTTTCAAAGCGGCTTGGCGAAACCTTGTCCTTGCTACTGGACGGTCGAAGCGAAAAAGAGGTCGCATCAGCTCTCGGGCTGAGCGCGCGGACGGTGCACGATTACGTCACCATGCTGTACGAGCATTTCGAAGTTTCGTCGCGCGCCGAGCTGCTGGCCTATTTCATACGCCGCGCGCCGGTTTCCCGCGGGTCGAAGAAAGTGGATCAAGGAACTCCGTCAAAGTCGACAGCCCGGTCGACTAGAAAGATGCCGAGGCCACCGCGATTGGTCGAGTGCCAAACGTTATAATGTGGTTAGCATTTCGGACATGATTTTGACGCGATGGAAATGAACGTGAGTCAACGGCCAAGCGATCGTTTGGCGCGCGCGGCTGCCCGGATCGCACTGGTCGCGTGCGCGCTCTTTGCGTTTGCACCGGTCGATGCGGCGCCAAACGAAGTGTCGTTTACTCGCGATGTGAAGCCAATCCTCGCCCGGCGATGCTTCGCCTGTCACGGCCCGGAGACCAGCGAAGCCGGGTTGCGCTTGGACGAGCCTGAATCGGCGATGGCCGAGCTCGATTCCGGAATGCGCGCCATCGTTGCCGGCCGGCCAGAAGAAAGTGAGTTACTGGCCCGCGTCACGTCGACCGACGAAGCCATGCGCATGCCTCTGGAAGAGGAGCCACTCACCGCTGAAGAAATCGAGACGTTGAAAGCCTGGATTGCAGGTGGCGCCGGGTGGCAAAAACATTGGGCGTTTGTTCCGCCGCAGCGACATGATCCGCCCGCGGTGAAAGACTCGGCCTGGGTGCGGAATCCAATTGATGCGTTCATTCTCGCGAAGCTCGAAGCAGCGAATTTGCAGCCAGCCGTACCCGCCAGCAAGCGCACGTTGGCCCGCCGCGCGTACTTCAACCTGATCGGCCTGCCGCCGACAAACGAGCAGCTTAATCGATTCCTTCAAGACGACAGCCCGACAGCCTGGGAAAGCCTCATCGACGAGCTGCTCGACTCTCCGCATTACGGCGAACACTGGGCGCGGCACTGGCTCGACATCGTGCGCTACGCCGAAACCAACAGCTACGAACGCGACGGACCGAAGCCAAATGCCTGGAAGTATCGCGATTACGTGATCCGCTCGCTGAACGAGGACAAGCCGTACGACGAATTTGTGCGTGAGCAGCTCGCCGGCGACGAGCTCGAAGACGTGACCGCCGACACGATGATTGCTACCGGCTACTACCGCCTCGGCATCTGGGATGACGAGCCCGCCGATCCGGTCCAGGCCAAATACGATGAATGGGACGACATCATCTCCACGACGAGCCAGGCCATGCTTGGGCTCACGGTCGGGTGCGCGCGGTGCCACGATCACAAGATCGACCCGATTCCACAGGTTGACTACTACGGACTGCTCGCGTTTTTTGCAGACGTCACCGTGTACGGCGAGCGCGGCGATCAGGAAACCAACAGCCAGTGGGATTTGTCTTCGCCGGAGGACGCGGCCCATCGCCGCAAACTGCGCGAGAACGAGCGCGAGATCGAGCGCGAAAAAATCTCGGTGGAGGAAGTCGGAATCAAGCGCATGGACGCGGAAGATCAGCGCCGCAGTGAAACGCCCGAGCGCGAAGAGCTGCTCGACGAAAAACTGCAGCGTTATCTGAACGCTTCCGAATGGCAGCAGTATCGCGAAACGCTCGAGCGGCTGCGCGATGCACGGCGAGAAATTCGCCGGTTACCCGAGCCGGAAACGGTGCTGGCCCTCGCGCGCTGCGAACCGCACCCGCCGCCGACGCACATCATGGCCCGCGGCAATCCGCACGTGCCCGGCGACGAGGTGAAGCCGCATTTTCCTGAGCTTTTCGGCGAAACGGCGCCCGAAATTTCGCCGGCGCCCGAAGGTGCCCGCTCTGCTGGCCGCCGCCGCGTGCTGGCCGATTGGATCGCCTCGCCGAAGAACATGCTCACCGCGCGCGTGATGGTGAACCGCGTGTGGCAGCATCACTTTGGCCGCGGCATCGTTCGCTCGGCCAACAATTTCGGCGAGCTGGGAACGCCGCCGACGCATCCCGAGCTGCTCGATTGGCTCGCGCTGTGGCTGGTCGATCACGATTGGAAGCTGAAGCCGCTGCATCGGCTGATCATGAAATCGAGGGCGTACCAAATGTCGTCAGACGGTAACGACCAGGCACTCGCCGCGGATCCCACGAACGACTTATTCTGGCGGTTCGACATGCGCCGCCTCAGCGCTGAAGAAATTCGCGACGCGACGCTCGTGGCCACGGGTAGGCTGAATTCAAAAACGTACGGGCCAAGTTTCTATCCGAAGCTGTCGCGCGATGTGCTGGCCACGCAGTCGCGGCCGGGTGACGGCTGGGGAAGATCATCTTCCACGGAAGCGTCGCGGCGAAGCATTTACATTTATATCAAGCGGTCCATGGTCCCGCCGTTATTGACTGCCTTCGATTTTCCGGATGTCGACACTAGCTGCGAGGCCCGTTTTATTACCACGCAGCCGGGACAGGCGCTAATCATGCTCAACGGCGATTTCGCCAATTCGCAAGCCGGCCACCTGGCCGTTCGCGTGGTTGCCGAAGCGGGCGATGAACCTCGCGAGCAAATCGCACGCGCGCTGGAACTGGCGCTGAACCGGTCACCCGAAGATGACGAAATCGACGAAGGGCTCGCCCTCGTCGAGCGACTGGAACAAAATCACGGGCTGCCGACGCGCGAAGCGCTGCGGCAGTGGTGCCTCACGGTACTGAACCTCAACGAATTCGTTTACTTGGACTAAATTCGAAAACACGGCGGGTGGCATGCTCTCGCGGCGCAGCCGCGTGAGCATGTTCAATGGTAAATAATGCCAACGCCGCTGCCCGGCGAAGGCATGCCACCTGCCGAAATCGATTTCATGAATGCAAAAAGAAGGCGATCAAATGAGCAACTCGAATTACCACCGCTCAAATTTCTGCGGTCGCACTCGCCGCGAGTTCTTGTGGGAAACTGGCTGCGGCTTCGGCGCGGCGGCTCTTACATCGCTGCTCGCCGGCGACGGCTTTTTCCCGCGCCCCTATGCGTCGGCTGCCGCACCGGCCAATCCGCTTGCGCCCAAGCCGGCGCCACTTGCCGCCAAGGCAAAGAGCGTCATCTTTCTCTTTATGTATGGCGGGCCGAGCCACATCGACACGTTCGATTACAAGCCCGCCATGGTCGGCATGGACGGCAAGACGATCGATGTCAAAACCTTCGGCCGCGGCGGGCATAAAAACCAGGGACGCGTCGTCGAACCGCGATGGCAATTCCATAAGTACGGCCAGTGCGGCAAATGGGTCAGCACCTTGTTTCCACATCTGG
Organism: Lacipirellulaceae bacterium; assembly: GCA_036503915.1. Classification (GTDB taxonomy): domain Bacteria; phylum Planctomycetota; class Planctomycetia; order Pirellulales; family Lacipirellulaceae; genus JABDGM01. Next base: position 5,117 of record DASXWB010000576.1, read on the forward strand.
CCACGTGCGTCGACGACATCGCGTTCCTGCATTCGATGACGGCCGAGTCGCCGATCCACGGCTCGGCCATGCTGATGATGAACTCGGGCCGGATTTTGAGCGGAAGCCCCGCTCTCGGTTCCTGGGTGAATTACGGCCTGGGAACGGTGAACCAGAACTTGCCCGGCTTCGTCGTGATGCTCGATCGCAAGGGAGGCCCCATCAGCGGCGCCAAGAACTGGTCGAGCGGGTACATGCCCGCAACCTATGCCGGGACCGTTTTCAATGTCGAAGGCTCGCCGATTCACGACCTCACGTTGCCGGAGGGCATGACGCGCCCAGTGCGGCGCGAAGTGCTCGATACGCTCGTGCGGATGAACGAGAAGCATCTCACGGCGCACCCGGACAACAGCGAGCTGGCGGCTCGCATCGCCTCCTATGAGCTGGCATTCAAGATGCAAGAGCACGCGCCCGAGGCGGTCGACTTGAGCCAGGAAACGCAAGCGACGCGCGACCTGTACGGATTGGATAAAGAGGCCACACGTGATTTTGGCACACGCTGCCTGCTGGCCCGGCGGCTCGTCGAGCGCGGCGTGCGGTTCATTCAGGTTTATTCCGGCGGCGCTCACAACGACGACAATTGGGATGCCCATGGCGACCTCGTCGAAAACCACACGCTCCATGCCGGCGCGACCGATCAGCCGATCGCCGGGCTGTTGAAAGATCTGAAGCAGCGCGGCCTGTTGGATGAAACGCTCGTGGTGTGGGGCGGCGAGTTCGGCCGCCAGCCAACCGCGGAATACGCCGTCGGCACGGGCCGCGATCACAATTCCTACGGCTTCACGATGTGGGTCGCCGGCGGCGGAATCAAGGGCGGCATCAGCGTCGGGAGCACGGACGAGCTGGGCTCCGCCGCCGCCGACAAGCCGTTCCATGTGAAGCGGCTGCACGCCACGATCCTGCGCCAGTTGGGCCTCGATCCGAACGGCTTGTCGTATTTCTTCCGCGGGCTGGATCAGAAACTCGTCGGCGTCGAACCGGTTGAACCAATCCAAGACATCATCGCGTGAAAAGTGAAATGCGTGAAAGTGCCTAACAGAATGAATAATACCGCCAAGAACGCCAAGTTCGCCAGGTAAAGAATTCCTGGTTCTTTGCGCACTTGGCGTCCTTGGCGGTTTCATATTGATGGAGTCGCCCATTCTGCCGCTATGCCTCGAATTCATAGCTGAAATCGTAAAACACCAGATTGCAGACGCATGACAAGCAGCAACGATCCGCGCACCGCGGCCCCCGGCTACCAATTCGCCAGCGACAACACGGCCGGGATTTGCCCCGAGGCGCTGGCCACGCTCATCGAGGCCAATGTCGGCGCTGCGGCCTCTTATGGCGACGACCGCTACACGGCCTTAGTTTCCGACAGGCTGCGCGAGATCTTTGAGTGCGATTGCGAAGTGTTCTTCGTGTTCAACGGCACGGCCGCCAATTCACTCGCCGTATCGACCTGCTGCCAGCCGTATCACAGCGTGATCTGCTGCGACGTGGCCCATTTGGAGACCGACGAATGCGGCGGGCCGGAGTTCTTTTCCGGCGGGGCCAAGGTGCTCGTCTCCGAATCGCAGCAGGGAAAGCTCAACCCGGAGTTGGTCGAGCGGCTGGTCACGCGCCGGTCCGATATCCATCACCCCAAGCCGCGCGTGCTCAGCGTCACGCAGCCGACTGAGCTGGGAACGCTTTATTCAATCGACGAGCTTCAAGCGCTGTCCGAGCTGGTCCGCCGGTTCGGCATGAAGGTCCACATGGACGGCGCCCGGCTGGCCAATGCTATCGCGGCGCTCGGCGTCGCGCCCAGCGAGATCACCTGGAAGGCGGGCGTCGACATTCTCTGCCTGGGCGGCGCGAAGATGGGACTGCCCATTGGCGAAGCGGTGATCTTCTTCAATAAGGAACTCGCCGCCGACTTCGCCTACCGCTGCAAACAGGCCGGGCAGTTGGCGTCAAAAATGCGGTTTCTGACCGCGCCCTGGCTGGGCATGCTCAAGGAAGGCGCGTGGCTGCGGCATGCGGCCCGCGCGAACCAGATGGCCCAGCGCCTCTCGCGCGGACTCGCAAAGTTGCCCGGCGTGAGCCTGCTCTACCCCACGGACGTAAACGCCGTCTTCGCATCGCTGCCGAAAAGCTGCCACGAGCAGCTTGTGGCGCGCGGCTGGCACTACTACACGTTCATCGGCCAGGGAGCGGCGGCGCGCTTCATGTGTTCCTGGGCAACAACGGAACAGGACGTCGATATGCTGCTTGCGGACGTGCGGGAATCCATGCCGAATGAAACGAGCGTTGCCGCCGGAGCGTCTTTCGAATTGCCGTAGCCATCGGGTGGCTGGGGTCGAGCCTAAGGCGAGCCCCCGTAAAGCTGGGGGGTCGCTGCGCTCCACTCCAGCCACCCCGCCGGGCTCGTGCTGCTTTTGGGGTCAGCCCCATTGAGTTTTGCCTCACCGAAGTTTTTTTCTTTTTTTCGCGGGGCGAAATTCGGCCAATTTCGCCCCACGCGGCGCGCGCAAGTCATTTGCTCGTTGCCAGTTGGAGTGTGGCGAAATTCCGTGAATTTCGCCCCGGGGGTGGGGCAAAATTGACTCCAGGTGGGGCGAAATTCGTTGGGCACTCGAGGCGCCGCATCAGATGTCCAAAACTCTACACACCTACTTTTGGACATCTGATGCGATTTGGGTTTGCCCAATTTCTGCGGTTTGCCGCGGTGACAGGTGTGCAAAATTCCTGGGTGTGGGTTTTGCGCATGTGTAGCGATTTGGACACACTAGAACTTGTTTCAAAACCGCGCCAAAGAACCGGACGCTAGCCACCCAGAGGGTACCCGCCAGCTGATCCGATCAGCCGCCGGGCGCTAGCCCGCGGTTTTGAAACGGCTTCTAAGCATTGATCTTCAGCAGGCGCGCACCGGTAGGTGTGTCGCCAGGCTGAGAGCCAAGAGTCGAGGGTCAAGAGCCGGAACCTAACCAACTGCCAACCGCTGAAGCCTGAGGCCTTACCTAATGATTGATTCTCAAAGAGCAGCCAGAATGGAATGTGGGCGCAGTATAACCGTTTTGTGAACGTTTGTCCAGATCAGTTTTGGCCGGGCCGGAGCGAGGAATCAGGAGCTGCGGCAGGGCGACTGGGCGGTCACCTATCTCACAAAAAGTACAATGTCCTTGTTGCCACGGAAAAGGGGGCAGTTCCCAGCGATTCGGTGATTGACGCGAAGACCGGCTACGGTCCCGCGACGTGCTGAGGTGGTCAAAGCCCTGACCGATACGTGCGGTCCGCTCGTTTCCAGTGACCGAGCTGAACCGCGCCGAACGCCGCCAACAAAATCAACCCGACCATCCCTGGCTCTGGAACGGCGGCGCTTGCCGCCGCACTGGCGCCGGCTGTCCGCCCGAAATTGGCCCGCCAGGCAACATAGCCGGGTTGCGAACCATCGGTCTTGCGCCACACGACATAGTCGGCCGCATCGACCTTGCCGTCGCCGTTGAAGTCCCCTTCCAAACTAACGTCAGGGCCGTACTCAACGGGCAGCAGGTTCACCAGCCCATCAAGGGTGCCGAATCGCGCGGTGACGTCTTGCATCGCATTCGCCGTAAACAGGTTGCCGAGTGACAGTTGACCGCCGGGCGAAACCGTTGTGGATCCCTCGAAGGACGTTTCCACGAGCTGGTCGGCGGTGGCGAGATTCTCGAGCCAATTGCCAACGTCCTGGTTGTCGAGCGAATTCCAACCGGCGGGGTTCAACGAGCCGTCCTCGGATTCGATCGAATAGCTGTTTAACTCGAGTGCGACGCTGCTGGTGTTGACGATCCTCGCGCCGCCGGTCATCGGATCAATGCGCAGCGTGAGCCGCGGCACGTCGACTTCAGCGACCGAATTCCACGCGGTCCCGATCGCCACGTCGTCGATAAACGACCGGCCGAGAGGCGTGGGCGCGCCTGGCACGCTCCCTTGCATATGCAAGGTGCCAATGAGTGCATTCAGATCGGTCAAGACGTTCGCCTCGACTTGAGCCGTCGTGCCGCCGGTTTCCACTCCCGTGGGGTCCAGCCACACGGTGAGCCGTTCGTTAGTCCCACTGGCGTTCAACTCGAGCTTGCCGATCACCGTGTGCCACTGGCCGTCGTTCGGCGGCGCTCCAGTGGCGGCTGTCATGGCCTCTGCGCCGTCGCCAAGACGGGCCACCACGGAATTATCGCTGAAGCCAACGGCAATGTCCTGTGTCCGATCACGTTCCACATTGTCATTCCCGGCAACGCGGTTCAGAAACAGTCGCGGAGCATAAAACTGAGGCACGTCTCCCAACTGGGCCCTGAATTGACCGCCGAAGAAGAGAGTCTGAGTGGGCGAGACGGTGCCGGCCAGCGAAAAATCGCGAAACAATTCGTCCTGAACTGCGAAGAACCCGCTGAACAGCGCCAGATTCCGCTGCTCCGGCGGCTCGAACGTGGTGGTCGTGATAATGCCATCACCGATCTGGCCCCACAATCCAGTCGGGTCCCAGTTGCCGGCCGGGCCGTTCTGGCCGCCCAGGTATTGCTGGAAGCCATTGAACCCGCCGCCGACGCCCAGCACCTTCGTGGGTCCGTTGTAGAAGAAGTCGTCGGCAACAACAACCTCCGCCGTTGCCGTCCCCGCGCAAGCACCAGCCAGGCCGATGGCCGCTGCGCCGACCAGGATGACGTGCGCAGGCACTCTCTTTCGGCGCCCGCCGCGCCCGGACGCCATCAGCGCCAGTCCGGACAGCAACACCACGAGCGATGCCGGTTCTGGCACCGACGTCGAGAGACTCGATCCCGCGGCAAGCGCGCCTTGATTGATGATCTGAAAGTCGCGCAGATCAATTTGGCCGCTCTGATCCGCATCGCCCAATAGCAGTGTACCGGGATCGCCAATGCCGAAACCGTTATCCAGACCGACGTTCTCCGCCCAGATCAAATAGTCCTGCTGGTTGACCTGACCATCCTGGTTGATGTCGCCAGCGACGCCGCTAAACGTGATGCCACTGTCGGCGAAGAAGTCGATGTCTGTGGTGACGTTGAAGGCGCCGCTACTTGCAATGTTGAAGTTGTCGACGGCGCCCTGATACGGGCGCTCGACGCCGAAGATATCGGAAAGATCGGAGCCCAGGACGACCTCGGGACCTGAGACGTTCCAGAAACCGGTGGTCCGGGCGGCGACTCGACCGTTAACGAACAGCGTGCCGTCGTTTCCCGTGCGCCACAACGTCAAGTGGGCCCACTCGCCGATCTCGGCCGCGATGTTGCCCACGACGATGTTATTCTCCAGATAGATTATTTCATAAAATCCGTCGGCGCTGATTCCCACACCGCCGTTGTCCGTTCCCACGCGCCAAATAAACTGCTCGCTCCCGAGCGCGGCCGGCTTGACCCAGGCCTGCGAGAGCGCGGAGAAGGAGCCGTTGAAGTTGCGCGGGTCATACGCGGGACCAACGAGTTGATCGTCAACGCCATCGTACGCGATCCCCAATGCACCTGCAGCCGCGCCGGGTCGGTCGCTGACACTCACGTAGAGCGGCGAGTTGTCCGCCGCAGAGGCTGTCATGGGAGCCAACGAGCCTCCCGAATCGGCTGGCGACGGCTGAGTGTCGTTCGTCGCGAGACCGACCAGCGGTTGGCCCACCATCGCACCTGGATCGTCCTCGCCCAGTGTGTAAACCCGCTGCCTCTCCACCCCCAGCGACTCTACCGTCAGCAGCGCAAGGACCGCCAGCGTCGTCGCTGCTCGAAAGATTCCTACCCATCGCCGGCACAGATTGTTCGACATGGTTCCTACCTCCAGTTGATCACTCCCGCCAGTTGCTCCCGCGGATCGAGTTTGCAGAATGAAGGGCGTCGGACCGTAGCGATTCGCGTCGCGCTCACCTCCGTCAGGTGTCACATGTAAGATTTGCTCTCAGCGTTCGCCCGCTGGCGAGAAGCTAGCAGCGGAGAGCCGATGGCCGATGGTTGACAGGCAATAGCAGATAGCCGACATCTTTAGTTGTCAAGTATCGGCTCCGATTTCCCTACGGACTTGCAGGCCGATAGTCGGTGCGCTCGTGGCCAGCGTACTGCAAGCAAGTTAGAGAGCGCGCCAACGCAACCATCACGGTTTCGGCCGCGCTGCGGGCGGGACGAGCTCGTTAAACCGCGTTTCGTCGTGTTCTTCGACAACGCCCAGGGCGAAAGCAACGTATCGCTTTCCGTCGACGCCCGTCTGCTCGTAGCCCACTACGTCTGGATTAGCGCCGGCGGGCGGCCTTCCAAAAAAGATGACGTAGGGCTGGCCGTCGCGCTCGGACTTGAATAGCTCGTCGACTGACGAGATTTTTGCGCCCTGCATTACGCGGTCGCGCATCGCCGGGTCGAGGCTCTCAATATGGCGCTTGTAGTCTTCCTGACTCTTCAGTGTATGGCCCTGGGACAGGGCATGAGTGCGTATTTTCAACAGCCAGCGGAGGTGAGAGTTTTCTGCGTCCGATATTTGAGTCGCAGTCGGTGAACCGCAGCCCGCAAGAATTAGCAGCAACACTGCGCTAGCGGCAGTCCCACGCCAACGAAAACCGGCGGAATTTGGAATGCGGAATCGGATCAAAGCGCCTCCCTGTCGATCAGCTCATCGTCCATGCGATTTCCCATCCGGTTAAAGGTCTCTTGGTCGATGTCGTAGTTGAGGAATTGGACGGACGCGTCGGCGAAACCGGCATTCATGCCGCTGGAATGGGCGGAGCCGAAGCGAAAACCGGCCAGTCGCGGTTCGTTGGTTGAGTTGATCTCCCGATCGGCCATGATTTTGCAAATGGTGCAACGTAGCGTGTCGGGGTCCCAGCCGTCGGCCCAGCCCTTGTCATCGTGCCAATCGCCGAGCAAGTACCGGCTGGGGACAAGAAACTTTTCGCCGACGACTAGCGTGTTGGTCGATCCGTCAGTAATCTTTGCGAATGTGATCGGCGAGTAAAAGCCAGTATTCTTTGGGTTGTTCCGGTCGTTTACCACCCATCGGTTGCTGCGAACGATAACACCTAAAAAACCGGCGTAGCCCGCCGGCGGGGGGGAGGTGGCTGGCGCTGGTTGGAAGGAGTCCCGATGGATCGGTGAGCCCCGATAACCCCAGAACTCTTCCCGATTACATCCCGCCGTATCGACACCGCCTGCGATATCGACAAGGTACGACGTGTCGTAACTGGTCGTCGTGATCTTCGCAAGTTGTCCTCTCGAACGAGCGGGCACTGCCGCTGCGTAGTCCATCAAGTAGGCGGCGCTGAGGTTCACCGCATCTTTGGTTGGCCCGCGGCGCGATGGGCAAAAATAGTGCGGAATCGCCGTCTGCTCGATTTGTACCGTCCTTCTCAAACCGTGGACGGCCCCCTCTTCCAGGTAGGGCAAGATCTGAAATGCCCAGGTTAGCCCTTGATCCTCCGGCCCGTACGGTGCACCGCCGGGAGTGACGTAATCCTCGATTTGCGGCCAGGGATAGATACCGCCGCTAGGGAACACCTTGTGAGAATCGACATGGTTATGCATCGCCAGGATCATCTGCTTCACCTGGTTCATGCACTGGGTGCGGCGCGCCGCCTCGCGCGCCGCTTGGATCGCTGGAAGCAGCAGGGCCACTAAGATGCCGATGATGGCGATGACGACAAGCAATTCAACTAAGGTGAAACCTCTTGGGGCCGAGTGTTTTTGTTGGATTTGATGCATGGCTACCCTCCCGATTTGGTTGGTGCAAATCCGCAAAGCCCCTCCTGCCTGGTAGAGCAGGTGTAGTGCGCGACTGTACGACGAAAACTGCTCACCCGATAAATATCGCGACCGGCCTCTAACCCAGTCGACAGGTGATCAACCGCTCAACGAAATCGAACGATTTAACAGACGCGGCACCCGCAAGACTTGCCTCCCAGTCCCGCTCGCCTTCGTAAAACAGTCGAAATCGCCCTGCGACAGGAAAAGCGCCCGGAGCGCACAAGATAACTCCCGATCACTCTCCAAAGCAAGCTAATTCTATTCCATTAACCAAGGCT
>DASXWB010000577.1:0-2749 GCA_036503915.1 Lacipirellulaceae bacterium
AACGCGGCCACGCTTCACGCTGCGCAAAACTGGATCGGCCCGCGGCTCGCACGAAGCCCACTCTCCGCCCACAAGGACATCACCCCACTTGAACCTGCGCTACAATCCGCGGAGATTAACTACTGCAATCCGTGAGCCGAAGGCGTGGGGACATTCTACATTTCTTGGCTCGCTCACTGGCCAAAATTGCTACTAGACAAAGGTACACATGTATGCTAAGCTGGATGGTCGCGGCTCGATCCGCTCGGCCGGGCTGCTAATGACATCCGGCTGGCGCTCCTTGGCATTTCATCCACTCCCAAGCCTCCGTGGCCAGCGCTCAGCGTGCGCGCCAACCGACAACTTTTGCAAGCGTGTGTCCAAATCGCGTCAGATGTCCAAAAGTATGTGGGGGGAGTTTTGGACATCTGACCCACGTAGGCCAGTTTCTCCGAAACTCGCAACGCAAAATGTGCCTATTTCCTTACCCTCCATTCGACAAAGGCGCTCAAAACCCAATGAAGCAGTTTTGGACATCTGACCCGCTTGTCCGCGAAACCTGGCTGACGACTGACAGCTGAAAGCCGACGCCTGAGAATGACCAATTTCGCCTCACCTCGGGGGGTTTTTGTCACCCCCCCGAGGCGAAATTCAGTCAATTTCGCCCCACTGCCGCATCCCAACCGGTGGGCGGCAAACGACTTGCGCGCGCCACGTGGGGCGGAATTCGCCGAATTTCGCCTCACCAAAAAAGAAAAAAATTTCGCTGGGGCGAAAAGCAATAAGCTGCGCCCTTCCATTAACGCATACACATGGTTGCCATACGCTCGCGAGTCCTTCGCATGAAGGCGCTCAAAACTCCGTGGGGGAATTTTGGGCGCCTTCGCAGGTTGCCGAGGCTTTCGCGCCCGCGCAGCCATTCGGGAAATCAAACTGGAAACGCCGCTGGCCGGTCGGTTTTGGATAGAATCAGAAATTATAAGCGGTTTCAAAACCACCGAAGAGAACCGGACGCTAGCCACCCAGAGGGTACCCGCCGGCTAATCGAATCAGCCGCGGGGCGCTAGCCCCCGGTTTTGAAACTGCTTCTAGGCAAAACCACTGCCCGGTCGGCCTCGTTCATGAAATACGATCGAAAAATCGTTAGATTCCCCCTGCTGCTGGCGGGCATCGTTTGTTGCGTGATCGCGGTCGGAAGAACGCCGATAGCGGCGGCCGAGTTGAGCAAGGCCCATCGCATCCTCATCGACAGGGGGCTGCAACTCCAGGGCATGGTTACCACGAACGATGTGTTTGATTTAGACACGTACCGGAATGCTAATTACACGGCGATTAACTGGCTGTGGGAGTCGAATCCCACGCTGCACGGCAGCCCGCCCGGCTTTCCCTGGGCCCGATGGGTTGCCGACGAGACGAAAATGCCCGGCGCGGCGGAGCAGCCTTACCTGAGTCAGCTTGTCGCTCTGCAACTAGGCGATGAATGGCATCTCAATGATCCGGCAGTCAGAACGCGCGCCGTGAACTGGTTCAACGCCATTCGAGACCAGTGGCCAAACACGATTTTGTACATGAACAACTGGGGCGGTCAGGTCAACGACGCCGAGCTCGGCGACTTTATTGGGCGTGCAAGACCGGACATGCTGGCCTTTGATACGTACCCGTTTCAAAGCGACCCAAACTCTCACCAGCCGAACGCCCCGACGTTTGGCTCGCCGACCAGTTGGTACGCCGAGATGCGCCGGTATCGATTGCATGCGCAAAGCGCGGGAATCCCTTGGGCCATTTATCGACAGACGTTCCACGCCATTGAGGGTTCGGTGCGCGAGTATCGCACGCCGTCGCAATCGGAAATGAACCTCAATACATTCGCCGCTCTGGCGTTCGGCGCGACGGCGTTCATCGATTTCACCTACAACATGGGCGCATCGTCGATCGCCCCATCGGGCAGCCTTCAGCCGGGATATACTTATCAGACCGAAATCAATCGCCGTGCTCAAAACCTTGGCAAGACGCTGGTTCATTTGACTGGCCTCGATACGCCAGGCAACGGCGCGTTGCCGACACAGGATATTCTGTTTTTGCGCGGGCAGACCGGCGATCCGAATTTTCCGCTGACACCGCTTCCCATCGGGTTTCAGCCGGACAACGGCGCGCCGGCCGCTGCGTTCAGCGAATGGGCCGCCGACCGCAATGATCCCTATCTTCGTGGCTGGAACGTAAAAGGCTGCGCGACAAGGGACGATCTTGGCGAATGCAATGCCACGAACCGGGGCGACGTGATCATTTCGTGGCTCAAACCGCTTGACTCGAGCCTCGATGATCCGAGCGACGTGGACGACCAGCTCTATCTTATGGTCGTGAACGGCTACACGGGTCCGACTGGAACCGCGGCGGATTACCGTCAGCGGATTCAACTAAACTTTCTAGGATCCGTTGGTCCGACGATTCAGCGGCTCAATTACGACACGGGCCAAGTCGAACTAGTGAACCTAGAGATCATTCCAAGCAGTCCCGGACGGAGAAGGCTCGTGCTTGAGCTCGACGGCGGTGTTGGCCAGCTCCTTAAGTTCAACACGGGCCACCCTTTCCTCGGCATTGCGCAGCCGCTGGGCGGCGACTACAACGGCGACGGCACGGTGGACGCGGCTGATTACGTCGTCTGGCGCAAGGCCCCAAACGTCTTCGGCGGCGACGCCGGTTACAACACGTGGCGCGCCGCATTCGGCCGCTTCGCTGACGGCGGCGCGATGCTCGAGTCGCCTTCTAATGC
>DASXWB010000578.1:0-2136 GCA_036503915.1 Lacipirellulaceae bacterium
GCCGCCATCATTGAGCTCCCATTTCGTGCCGAGCTCGAGGTTGTTCGATTTCTGCGGATCGACGTTCGGATTGTTGATGGCCTGGTTCCCCGTCGTCGCGCTACTCAGCGTGAAGTTCGCGCCGCCTGGCGGTTGCTGCGACGTCGCATACGAGAGGTACACGCTGCCGTTCTGCGCCGGCTTGTAGAGCACGCCGATCTTGTATGCGAACAGTGTGTCAGAGGACTGAAGCTCCGTCGGAACTAAGGTGCCGACCGGCAGCGCGGGATGAGTAAGGGCGGTCGACAGTGTGGCGCTCTCGAATTGAGTGTCGTAGTCATCGAGCCGGACGCCGCCGGTCACTTCCCAGCGCTCGGCGAAAGAAATCGTATCGAAGAGGTACGCACCGAACGTCAGCGTATCGCCCTGCGTATAGACACCGTTCCGCGCCAGGCTAAGGCCGGTGATCGGATCGCGCGGATTGGGACGATAGAGATTGGCCAAGTTAGCGCCAGGCGCAGATCCGACCGGCGCCATCGAACCCTGACCGATATAGGTCGGGTTGAATTGCTTCTCATAGATGAACTCCAATCCGCTCGTGAGCGAATGCTCGACACTGCCGGTCTGGAACGATGCCGTCAGATTCGTCTGATTGGTGAGGACCGTGTTTTCCTGCCATTTCGTCTGGCGCGAACGCGACCCGGTCCAGGCGGCAGGATCCAGGCTCGTGGCCGTGATCGTATTCACGCCGGTGAGGAGATAGAACTGCTTGGTTTCGCCGTAGCGCGAGCTATTGCGCAGGTGCACGTTGTCGCTCAGATCGTGCTCGATGCGCACCGTGAACATCGTGCCTTCTACGTCGTCGAAGTCGTTGAGCGCGCCATAGAAGTTCTCGCGATCGGCTCGTGCTGGCCGCACGCCGGCATTCGGACTACCCGCTGCGAATGCCGCGTTGAAGAATCCCTCCATGCCGATGGTGGAAACGCCGCCGTCCGGACGATTGTCCTGCTCAGTGTGCAGAAGATAGAAATATGCACGCGTATCGCTATCGAGGCCCAGCGCAAGCGACGGCGCGACCGCCCAGCCGCTGTTTTCCACATGATCGCGGCCGTCGACCCCGCCCTCTTGTCCCATGACGTTCAAGCGAAATGCCGCGTTGGCGCCTTCGAAAAAATGATTCAAGTCGCCGGTGACGCGACCGTTCTCTGCCGTTCCGTAGCTGAGCGTGCTGCGCGAGAAATCATCCGCAACGGGGACTTTCGTCGCCATGTTGATGTAGCCAGAGGCGGCGCCGCGACCGTTGTCCGGGCCCGACGGACCTTTCGCGATCTCCACTTGCTCCGTATTGAACGTGTCACGGGAGATCGTGCCGATATCGCGAATACCGTCGACGAAAATGCTTCCTTGCGTGTCGAAGCCGCGCATGAAGATCGAATCGCCGGTCGCGGTATTGCCGTTCTCACCCAACAAGAACGTCACTCCCGGCGTGTTGCGCAACGCTTGGCTCAACGTCGTCTGCTGTTGCTGCTGCATCACTTCGCTGCTGATGATCGCGATCGTCTGCGGCGTATCGAGCAATGGCTGCGTGAACTTCGGCGAGCTCACTTGATCGACCTTATTGCTGACCTCGGCCGCTTCGCTCACGGAGATTTTCGGCAGCTGCTTCGGTTCAGCGCTCTGTGCATCCGCGCGCATGGCCGCGGCGCTCAGCACGAGACTGACGGCGACGCTGACGGAACATGAAGAACGACCTTTGGTAAGGCCGAACGAGGAATTCGACGACATGCAAGCTCCCTGACGTGGTGATGTGGACCGCCGAACGACGTGGCTGGCGTCCCGAATGAGGGAGCGGGCTGGTGTGGCGTGCGGACGTGACGCGGCTCAGTGCTCACGCGCGCCGAAAAGTCTAATTGAGAACCGTTCCTATTTGCAACGACAGCCTAACGCTATCGACTGCCGCTCGAAAGCGCTCGGTCCAATGCCGCGAGTTGCGGAGGCGTGCCGATGTTGTGCCACGGACCTCTGTAGAGCTCCCCGCTCACCCTGCCCCGTCGGATCCATTCGAACATGAGCGGCGCCAAGGCAAAGGGCTCGGGTTTGCGGCCCGCAAAAAACTGCGGTGTGAAGACGCCGATGTTCGCGTACGTGTATCTCGGC
>DASXWB010000579.1:0-5326 GCA_036503915.1 Lacipirellulaceae bacterium
AAACACGGATAAGTCGCAGGCCCGTTGCTGACGCTCGTTCACGGCAATCGGCTCCTCATACTCGTTGCCTTGCTATGCGATGGTGCCGCTCGGCTCGCGGCACCTACTGGCATGCATTTTACTGCTGTGATGCAAATGTCCACAAGACTTGATCGCCGGGGCGCAGCTTGTACATAGCGTAGCTGCGGTAGGCATGCTCTCCGTTGACGCGATACGTCCAATTCCGTCCGTTTACGCCCTCGTTGGCCACGCCATTCAAGGAATTAAGGAACGCACCGGCGCCGGAGCCGGTGCTGGCCACGTTGATCCTTGGATCGCTGTTCAACAGGTCCGCGACGGTCATGTCTTCATGCCATTGGGATTCAGCGCTCATCGGCGCGCGGCCGTCGCCAAAATTGATCGTCAATTGCACGCTGGCCGCGTGAGGGGCGGCAGCGACGTTTTCGCGCGGCATTCGCTCCGGTTGCGGGGCCGGCCCGGGCCCGCCGCCGCGTAGCATGAACATGATCCCCGCCAGAACAATCGCTAGCAGCAGCGGCAATCGCCACCAGGAACCGCACGAGGGGCACGAATCGTGATCCGCCGGTTCCAACATTTCTGAGTCTCTCATGTTCCGAAACCCCTGTGGGGAGGCGCCTCCTACATCGATGCCGGTTCACGATTTTAGAGCAAATCGGCGACAGAGTCGCCTCCCACAAGCGAATTCCGACACATCGTCTTATATTGAAAACTACGCAGCGGGCATCAGGCCTGACATCGACGGGCAGTTTGCGGTATCTTGTTCCGCATGGCAGCCAGCACGATGGTTTCGCTTTCCTTTCCTGAGCCGGACGTGGCGGTGATCACGCTCGACGATCCGCAGTCGAGCGCGAATGCGCTGTCGCGGCACGTGCTCGATTCGCTCGAACAGCATCTCAACGAGCTCGACCGCAGGCCGAAATTGGCTGGGCTGGTGATCCGCTCGGCCAAGCCGGGCATGTTCATCGCCGGGGCCGATCTCAAAGAGTTTGCCCAATGGCTCGATGCGCCGAAAGAAGAAGTGATCAGCGTCTGCCGGCGCGGGCAACAGCTCTTTGGGCGGTTTTCACGCGCGAATTTTGTCACCGTTGCAGCAATCGACGGCCTCTGTGTCGGCGGCGGCGGGGAGCTGGCCATCTGGTGCGACCGCCGCGTCTTCACCGACAGCGAGAAAACCGGTTTCGGGTATCCGGAAGTGAAGATCGGCCTGTTGCCCGGTTGGGGCGGCACGGGCCGCACGCCGCGGATGATCGGACTCTCGAACGCGGTGGAGTTGATTACCGGCGGCGAAACAATCGATGCCCGCGCGGCGGCCGCGATGGGGCTGGCGGATGATGTCGTTGCGATTGGCCCGTCAGCCCCCGGCTCCGCAGGGGGTTCAGGCGGCTCTGACCAATTGTTGGCTGCCGCCGTCCGCATGATCCGCGCCGAGCAAAAGTCGCAGCAATACCGCCGCGACCGCGAGCGCTGGGCCAAGCCCGTTGAAATGGACGAAACGGAGCTCGGCTTCCTCGGCGCGACGGCCAGCGCGTATATCCAGCAGCAGACAAAGGGCCACTACCCGGCGCCGCTCGCGGCCTTGGAGCTGATGCTGGGCGCCGCCGGCGTCGATTTGGAAACCGCCTGCCAAATGGAAGCGGAGGCGTTTTCGACGCTGTTCGGCACGCCGATCAACCGGGCGCTATTGAACGTGTTTTTCCTTCGCGATCGGAACAAGAAGGACCCGGGCGTTACGGCCAAGATTGAGCCGCGTCGGATCACTTCGGCCGGCGTCGTCGGCGCCGGCGTGATGGGGCAGGGCATCGCGGCGGCCAACGTAAAGCGAGGCATCCCGGTCGCCGTAATGGACGCCAATCAGGAAGTCTTGGCGCGCGGCGTCCAAGGCGTTCTCAACGAGGTTGCTTATAACAAGCAAACCAAAGGCCCCGATGCGAAGCGGGCCATCGAGCTGGCACCGCTCGTGAACGGCACGCTTTCGGATATCGAGCTGTGCCACGCGGACATCGTCATCGAGGCGATTTTCGAGAATCGCGAGGCCAAGCAGCATTTGTACGGGCGGATCGAGCCGCTGATGCGGGACGAGGCAATTCTTTGCTCCAACACGTCGACAATTCCGATCAGCACGCTGGCGGCCGGTTTGGAGCATCCGGATCGCTTTTGCGGCGTGCATTTTTTCAACCCCGTGCGCCAGATGCCGCTTGTGGAGGTGATCCGCGGCGACAAAACAAGCGACGCCACGATCGCCACCGCGGTTGCTTATACCAAGTCGCTCGGCAAGTCGCCGATCGTGATGAATGATGGACCCGGTTTCCTGGTGAACCGGCTCTTGCTGCCGTACATGAATGAGGCGGCCCTCTTGTTGTGTGAGGGCGCGAGCATCGACGAGATTGAGCGGGCTGCCAAGAAGTTCGGCATGCCGATGGGGCCGATCACACTCTACGATGTGGTGGGGCTGGACGTTGCAGTGCACGCCGGCGGAACGATGGTTGAGGCGTACCCCGATCGCGTGGTGCCGGCTACTATCTTGCAAAAGCTGGTCGAGCGCGGGCGGATCGGCCAGAAGGCCGGCAAGGGCTTTTTCGATTACGGGCCGGCCAAGGCGGGCAAGCCGCCGCGCGGGACCGAGAGCAAAGAAGTCGCGGCGCTCATCGCCGAGTGCCGCACCGGGCCGCAGCGCAAAATTGGCGGCGAAGAGCTTGGCGATCGCTTATTTCTGCCGATGCTTGTCGAAGCCACGCGCGCGATGGAGGATCGCCTGGTGCGCGATGTGCGCGACGTCGACCTCGCGCTGATTTTCGGTATCGGGTTTCCACCATTCCGCGGCGGGCTATTCTTCTGGGCCGACCAGGTCGGCGCGGCCAAGATCGTCGAAAAACTGAAGAAATACGCGCCACTGGGCAAGCGGTATGAAGCGACCGCGATGCTGCAAGAACTCGCTCGGAAGGGCGGTAAGTTCTATGATTGAATATCACTAGTCTAAAAGGATGCAGGATGCGGGATGCCGGGGGCAGGGAAAAGGCAAACTGATTCCCGACCCCGCATCCTGCATCCTCAATCCTCCCATGAAGAACGCCGTTATTGTTGACGCTTGCCGCACGCCGATTGGCCGGGCTCATTCGGAAAAGGGCGCGTTTCGCGACGTGCGCTCCGACGACCTGGCCGTCGCCGTGGTGAGCGCGCTCATCGAGCGCACGGGCATCGATCCAGCGCTAGTGGAAGACGTCGTGCTCGGCAACACGCAGCAACAGCGCGAGCAGGGGTTCAACGTGGCCCGCACGGTCGGCTTGATGGCCGGCCTGCCAGTAGAAGCCGGCGGGGCGACCGTGAATCGCCTCTGCGGCAGCAGCCTGCAGGCGCTTGCGCAGGCGTCGCATGCCATCCTGGCCGACGCCGAGGATGTGCAGATTGTCGGCGGCTTGGAGCACATGCATCACATCCCGATGGACGCAGGGATCGATCTCAACCCGAAGCTGTTCACGCGCACGAGCAAGGGCGCCCTCATGATGGGCATCACGGCTGAGTTCCTGGCTCAGACCCAAGGCATCAGCCGCGAAGAGCAAGACCGCTTCGCACTCGCGAGTCACCAAAAAGCCGCGGCGGCATATTCGTCCAACGGCGAGGCCGCTTCAGCGGCCGGGCAGTTTGCTGACGAGCTCATCCCGATCTGGGGTCGCGACGAAGCAGGCAACCGCGACCTGGTGGAGCGCGACCAGTGTGTACGCGCCGATACGAGCATCGAGGCGCTCGCCGCCCTGGCGCCGGCTTTCATGCCCGGCATGGGCACGGTCACGGCCGGCAACAGCTCGCCGCTCAACGACGGCGCCGCCGCACTTCTGATCATGAGCGACCAGCGCGCCAAGTCGCTCGGAATGAAGCCGCTTGCCAAGGTGCGCGCCACGGCCGTCGCGGGCGTCGACCCGGCGGTGATGGGCACCGGCCCTGTGCCGGCAACTCAGAAAGCGCTCAAGCGCGCGGGCCTCACGCTCAAGGACATCGATCTCGTAGAGCTCAACGAAGCGTTCGCCGCCCAGGCGCTGGCCTGCATCCGCATGCTCAAGCTGGACGAGGAAAAAGTCAACGTCCGCGGCGGGGCGATCGCAATCGGCCACCCGCTCGGCGCAAGCGGCGCCCGCATCGCAACAACGCTGATCCACGCCATGCTCGACCGCAACGCCCAGTTCGGCCTGGCCACGATGTGCATCGGCGTGGGCCAGGGCATCGCGGTGATCTTTGAGCGTTTATGATCTCTTCTGGCATAGAACGCTCAATTGTTTCTTCAAATCGCCTCTTGAGAGTCGGCTATATTGACGTAACGAGTTGCCCAACATAGAGTAAACGCCAGGGACTGATGGTCCGGCGGTTTGCGGCCGGTGGCAGCTTGCGAGCTGCAGTCGTCAGCGTTTCTGCTTTTCTTGTCGCACGGGCACTTGAGGGGATCTTTGTCCGGCTCTTGATCAAGTTCAGCGGCAGAGTTTCTTGCGGCGCTGCGGGACATTTACAGGCGGGAGGTTGCAGCCATGCAACTCGGTAAGACGCTCGTCGGGGCAGTGATCGGCGGTCTTGTCGGCGCCGCAGTGTGCGTCGCCATCACCAAATTCACGGGTTGGGACAAGATGTGGCTGGCAATCCTGGTCGCCTTGCTGACCGGAATCGGCGTTCGCTTGTTCGTCGATACAAGAGGGCACGCGAGCTACGCGCGCGGCGCGCTGACGGCAATCCTGGCGGTCGCTGCATACTTTCTCTCGTTTTGGGCGTCCACATTAATCACCACGAAAGGCGCCTCGGCACGAGAAATCAATGCTCAAGCTGGCGTCCGGCAGGCCGCCGACGACGATGCTGCGGGCGACGATGCGGCTGCCGATGATGCGGCCAATGGCGAAGCGGATGACGAAGCGGACGGCGACACGGAAGATGGCGAGGACGAAGCGGCCGATGATGCCGCGCCCGCCGCCTCGGCCACAACACGGCAGCGGTCCGATCCGGCCGCCGGCATATTGCGCCCCCAGCGGCCGCCGGAGCGCTCTCCGTGGGAGTACATTGCGCTAGGCGTCGCGGCATTGATTGCCTATCAGCTCGGGCGCGGCAGCGAAGGGCCTCGCGCCTATGCGGCCGACGCGACAGTGGTACGCGATGAGGAATCAGCGCCTGTTCGACCGGGTCAGTTCCCACCGTCCGATTGAGGCCGTTGCGGTAAAACATGCCGCAGGAATCGGCCGGTGTGGCATTCGGCGCAGGCGGCCACATCTTCCGGCGTTCCGGCGATGACGACTCGCCCGCCGTTCGCTCCACCTTCAGGCCCAAGGTCGAT